>JAJFMS010000130.1 GCA_020696885.1 Armatimonadota bacterium
ATTACGCAAGCCTCGTCAAGATGCACCCGCGCCTCGTTATCCGATAATCACACCCAGAACACCGAGGTCCCCGTGAACCGTCATCGCTTTGAACTACCGGTCCTGAATCGCCGGGACATGCTCCGCCGCTCCGCGGTCGGCTTCGGGAACCTGGCGCTGCTGGCTATGCTCGCAGACGAAGCCCGCGCCGAAGCGCCCGCCTCGGCCGCTCCGGATCCCCTGGCGCCGAAGCAGCCGCACTTCGCGGGTCGGGCGAAGCGGGTGATCTTCCTGTTCATGAAGGGCGGACCGTCCCACATGGACACGTTCGACCCGAAGCCGCTCCTCCAGCGAGACCACGGCAAGCCGTGCCCGATCGAGAAGCCACGGGTCCAGTTCGCTCCCACCAGCAACCTGCTCCGGTCGCCGTGGACCTTCAAGCAGTACGGGCAGAGCGGCATCCCGGTGAGCGAGCTCTTCCCGCACGTGGCCGGGATGGTGGACGACCTCTGCGTTATCAACTCCCTGCACGGCACCAATGCTGCCCACGGTGGCGCGACGCTCAAGCTGCACACCGGCAGCGACACCTTCGTGCGGCCGAGCATGGGCGCCTGGGTCACCTATGGCCTGGGCACGGAGAACCGGAACCTGCCGGGCTTCATCACTATCTGCCCCACGCTGGCCCACGGTGGGGTCAATAACTGGGGTGCCGCGTTCCTGCCGGCTGCCTGCCAGGGCACGCCGATCGGCAACGCCAGCATCGCCTCGGACAAGGCCAAGGTCCGGTACATCGAGAACAAGCGGACCCCGCGCGAGATCCAGCGGCTGCAGCTTGCCGCCCTGGCGGACGCCAACCGGGACCACCTTTCCAAGACCGGCCCGAATGCCGCCCTGGAAGGCCGCATCAACTCCTTTGAGCTGGCGTTCCGGATGCAAATGGAGATGCCCGACGTGGAGGACCTGTCCAAGGAGTCGGACACCACCAAGGCGCTTTATGGGATGGATGATCCGGTGACCACCAACTTCGGACGCCAGTGCCTGATGGCGCGGCGCTTCGCGGAGCGCGGCGTGCGGTTCGTGCAGGTGACCCACAGCAACGCGGAGGTGCAGTGGGACCAGCACGGGGACCTGAAAAAGGGACACGAGCAGAACGCGAAGGAAGTGGACAAGCCGATCGCCGGCTTGCTGAAGGACCTGAAGCAGCGCGGCCTGCTGGAAGATACCCTGGTGGTCTGGGGCGGTGAGTTCGGCCGCACCCCGGTGGCGCAGGGAGACGTGGATAACATCCACGCCGGCCGCGACCACAACCCCGAAGGCTTTACCATGTGGCTGGCCGGTGGCGGCGTGAAGCCCGGTATCCGCTACGGCGCTACGGACGACTACGGCTACTACGCCGCCGTGGACAAGGTCCACATCCACGACCTGCACGCCACGATCCTGCACCTCCTGGGGATGGAGCACACCAAGCTCACCTACCGCTATGCGGGCCGCGACTTCCGCCTTACGGACGTCCATGGGGAACTGGTGAAGGGCATCCTGGCCTGATCGGTTTTACTCCGGAGATCTCCCAGGGCGAACCCTGCGACGGAGCGGGCAGGGAGAGATCTCGACAGCATAACGGGATCTGAGGGCTGCACCTCAGGGCGCATCCACGGCGGGAGTGGCGTTCTGAGCCCGGTAGGAGATGTTTCGCAGTCGATAAGGTACGCCGCACTGGGGCTGGCACCGTCTCAACATGACCGCTTGGCGGTTGCGGGGACTTTACTACGGGACCGCGCCAGGGGACCCTGGAGAAGGGGAACCTCCGTCAGCGTTCCCCTTCTAATCCGCCTGCAACGCCGCGTGCAGCGCCCAGATGGAAATCGGTTTGGTCAGGACGGCGGCATAGCCGGCTTCCGTCGCCCGGCGAGCCACCGCGGCATCCTCGCGAGGGCAAAGGCCGATTCCCCGGACCGACTCCCAGCCTGGCTGGCTGCGGAGCGCCTGAAGCAGCTCCACTGCAGCTCCGCCGGGCAACGCCAGGTCGACCACCACCGCTGCGGGGGCAGTGGCCGCGTTCCAGGCGCCGCTGGCGTCGGGAGCGGTCGCCACGTCGTAGCCCAGCGCTTCCAACAGTTCGCCAAGGATCTCGCGGGCTTCATCCCGGCCTTCGATAAGCAGCACCCGGAGACCGTTCCCGCGAAGACTGGGGTCCTGCTGAACCGGTTGTTCGTCCGTATCGTGGATGACTACCATCCGGATCCCCTATTCTGCGACCGGCCCTGGTTTAGCTCCACCGGAGGCATGCTCCTCCGGGGTCCTCGACATGGCGAGGTGACCAGGTGCCTCCCTACCGCTATCCGGCTATGTCGCCGCAAGAAGCAGGGCACTATCGCTTTACCCGCGAGCAGGCATGCCCTAAACCACCAGGGAGCGTGCCACTCGGTGTCAAACCGAACGAAACGGCGCAGCCGGTTTGACGCTGACCGGTTCGCGTGTTAGCATCAGCCCGTCACCAGGGATTTCGGAGGCCCGGTTGCCGCACGAGAATTACGCGGAATTCGCCCTCAACCGCTTGCGGGAGCAAGGCTTCCGCATCACGCGCGGTCGCCGCCTGGTGCTGGACGCCCTCGGACGTGCCGAGCGCCCGCTCTCTCCCTATTCCATCCACGACGTGCTTTCCGAAGCCGGCGAGACCGTGGATACCGTCAGCATCTACCGCACACTCGAGACCCTCGAGAACGCGGGGCTGGCCCACCGCGTAGCGTTCTCGGGCGGCTACCTGCCCTGCCGCCTGGAAGATCATCCCGGCTGCCACCACCACCTCATCTGCCGGGCCTGCGGTCTGGTGGACGAAGTGGACTGTCCCGGGATGAACGCCGTAGAGGCCGCCGCCGCCGCGGACTCCCGCTTCCGCATCGAGCGCCACCTGGTAGAATTCGTCGGCCTCTGTCCCGCGTGTCAGTAGGTTTCGGCGAAGCGGTTAGCCACACCCTGGGTAGCGTTCGTCGACGGCATCATTCCCCTACAAGCAAGCCGTAGGCAGCCGTCTCGTGCGGCGTTCGGTCATGGCGTCTCACTCTCGAGAGCGGTGAAGCCCGCTATCGAGAACAAGTGCCCGTCATCGAACGCGCCGCAAAGGGCGCTGCCTACGGCATTCTCCCGGTAGGCGGCCGCCCGGATTCCAGGCAATCCTTCAGTCCCGCGGCCAGCGTCTGCACGTGCGGCTCCTCGACGAGCGTGGCGTGCTGTCCGCTAACGGGATACACCCGGACCCCATCCAGGGCCAGCGGACCCCAGCCGTTGTTCGGATCCGGAATACACCCGAGCGGCTGCGATTCTGCTCGGAAGAGGGTGATGCGGCCCGGGTAAGCACGGCTGCGGTAGGAGTGGGCCGCGTGGAGGTGCGCGATCCCGATGTCCGCCAGCGCTCGCTCCACCCCCGCTGCCTTGCCCCGGAAGTAGCTGTGCATCAGGAGCCGGCGGCGCAGGATCTCTTGGGCGGACTTGAGCCGATCCCGGACGAACCGCCACCGGGCCTCGGGCGCTTCGGAGAGGAGGGCCTTGAACTGGGCCGCGATGCGGACGCCGCGCCCGGCGAAGGCGGGATAACCCGGAGCGCGCGTATCGAACAGGGCGAGCAGCGCCACTTCTTCTCCGGCCTCGAGCAGTTGGTGCGCCATCTCCATGGCGATCACCCCGCCGAACGAGAAGCCGCCCAACTGGTACGGGCCCTCCGGCTGCACGGAGCGCATCTCGCGCACGTAGTGTGCGGCCATCTCTTCCACTTGATCGTACTCCCGCTCCGCGCCGCCCAGGCTCACCGCCTGCAGCCCGAAGAACGGCTGCTGCGGTCCCAGTAAGCGGGAGAGGTCACGGAAGCACGCCACGCCACCGCCGATGCCATGGACCGCGAAAAACGGCGGGAGGGAGCCCTCGCTCTGCAGGGGCACCACGGAGAGCCAGCCGGAGCGCACCCCGCCGCCCTTAAGCACCTGCGCCATCCCCTCGATGGTCGGGGCGCGCAGGAAGGCGGCCAGCGACATCTCGAAGCCGGTCTCCCTCTGCAGCAGGCCCAGCAGGCGGACCGCCAGCAGCGAGTGCCCGCCCACGTCAAAGAAATGGTCGCGGATCCCCAGGTGGGCCTTCGGCAGCACCTGGCGCCAGACCTGGAGGACCTTCGCCTCCACCTCGTCCCGGGCCAGTGCCGCGGACTCGTCGCCGGCGGCCAGCGCGGCGGTCGGCAGCGCCTTCCGGTCGATCTTCCCGCTGGAAGTCAGCGGGAGGGTCTCCGGAAAGGCCCAGGCGGTGGGGACCTGGTACTCCGGTAGCGAACCCCGCAGCAGGTCGCGCAGCTCTCCCACCTCCGGCGGCGCCCCGACCGGCACTACAAACGCAGCCAGGTGCTCGCCTCCCGAGCCGGTCTGCAGCACCACCACGGCATCGGCCACGCCGGGATGCTGGCGAAGAGCCATCTCGATCTCGCCCAACTCGATCCGGAAGCCGCGCAGCTTCACCTGATGATCGGTGCGGCCGAGCAGCAAGAGCGTTCCATCCGACCGGTACTGCGCCAGATCGCCGGTGCGGTAGCGGCGCGCTCCCGGCTCATGGCTGAGTGGATCGGCGGTGAAGTACTCCGCCGTCAGCTCCGGCCGGCCACGGTAACCCCGCGCCAACCCTGCGCCGCCGAGGTAGAGGTCGCCGCTGACGCCGATCGGCACCGGGCGGAGCGATCGATCGAGGACATACACCCGGGTATTGGCAATCGGCCGGCCGGCGTGCACCGGGCCGCCGTGGGTCAGGTCCGCACAGGTGGACCAGACGGTCGTCTCCGTAGGACCGTACAGGTTCCACAGCTCGCCGCAGCGGCTCCGCAGTTGGTCCGCCAGGTCCTCGGGGAGCGCCTCACCCCCACACAGCACCTTGAGCCGCTTCGCGCCGGTCCACCCGGCCTCGAACAGCAGCCGCCAGGTAGCGGGCGTCCCCTGCATCACGGTAGCCCCGCTGGCGGCGATGAGGGCGGCCAGGCGCTCGCCATCCATGCCCTCTTCCCGGCTGGCGAGGACCACGCGCGCTCCTACCAGCAGCGGCAGGAACAGCTCGAGCACCGAGATGTCGAAGGACAACGTCGTTACGGCGAGCAGCGTGTCGCCGGCCGTCAGACCGGGCTGCCGGGCCATGGAGCAGAGGAAATTGACCACCGAGCGGTGGGTTACTTCCACCCCCTTGGGGACCCCGGTGGAGCCGGAGGTGTGGAGGACGTACGCCAGTTGCTCCGGGCTTCCGTCCCGGAGCGGCGGAGCGCCGGCGGGCGCCGGTTTCACCTGATCCAGCAGGAGCTGCGGACAGATATCGGCCAGCAGCTCCGCGCACCGCGTTTCGGTCAGGATCAGCACCGGACCGCTGGCGGTCACGATCCGCGCGAGACGCTCCCGCGGCCAGCTCGGGTCGAGCGGGACGTAGGCGCCACCGGCCTTCAGGATCCCCAGCAGCGCCGCCACCAGGTCCGGGGAGCGCTCCATGCAGATCCCCACGCAGGTCTCGGGGACCACGCCCTTCGCTCGCAGCGTTTGCGCCAGGGAGTTCGCGCGGGCCTCCAACTCTCCGTAGGTAAGCACCGTCCCGCCCATGCACACCGCCGGGGCGTCCGGGGTCCGCTGCACCTGGCGGGTCACCAGGTCCTGGAGGCACGCGTCGTGGGGATAGTCGGCAGCGGTCTCGTTCCACTCGGCCAGCAGCCGGTGCTCCGCCGCGGTGAGCAGCGGCAGCTCCGAAAGGCGTGCGGTGGGCGCCGCGACGATCCCCTCCAGGAGCGTCCGGTAATGCCCCAGCAGCCGCTCCATCCGCCCTGCGTCGAACAGGTCCGTGTTGTACTTGAGCTCCGCACGCAGCCCGTCCCCGTCTTGCCAGAGGAAGAGGTTGAGGTCGAACTTGACCGTCGACTCTTCGAACGTAAACGGCTCCACCCGCAGCCCGGCCAGCGCCAGCTCCTCGGCGTGCGTATTCTGCAGGGCAAACATTACCTGGAAGATCGGGGTGCTCCCGAAGCTGCGCTCCGGGCGGAGCACCTCCACCACCCGTTCAAAGGGGGTATCCTGGTGGGCGTATGCCCCGACGGCCGCGGTTCGAGTCCGGTTCAGCAGCTCGCGGAACTCCGGGTCGCCGGCCAGCCCCACGCGGATCGCGACGGTGTTCGCGAACAGCCCCACCACGCCCTCAAGCTCCGTGCGCGTGCGGTTCGCCACGGGCGTGCCGACCACGACGTCTTCCTGACCACTGTAGCGAGCAAGGAGCAGGTGGAAGGCGGCGAGCAGCACCATGAAGAGCGTGGCGCCGGACCGCTGGCCCACCGCCTCCAGGGAGCGGACCAGCTCCCCCGGGAGCCCGAGCTGCGCGACAGCGCCCTGGTACGTTTGCACCGCCGGCCGCGGCCGGTCGGTCGGCAGCTCCAGCCGCACCGGGCCACCGGCGAGATGATCGACCCAGTACTTCACCTGCCGCGCCAGGGTTTCCTCATCCAGCGTCCGGCGGTGCCAGGCGGAGTAATCGGCGTACTGAAGCGGCGGCACCGGCAGCGGAACGGCCTGCTCCGCCCGGCAGGCGGCATAGATCGTGCTGAGCTCCCGCACCAGGATTCCGTGCGACCAGCCATCCGAAGCGGTGTGGTGGGTGACCAGGAGCAGGACGTGACGCTCTGTGTCCAACCGCCAGAGGCAGGCGCGGAAGAGCGGCCCGGAGGCCAGGTCACAGGGTCGCCGGGTCTCCGCTTCCACCTGGAGGCGCGCCTCGGCCTCTCGAGCCTCGCGCGGGAGGGTGGTGAGGTCCACGCTCTGCAGCCGGAACCCGCCGGCGGCCCGGATCTCTTGCACCGGCACCCCGTCGTGGAGCGGGAACGCAGTCCGCAGGGACTCGTGCCGCTCCACCAGCAGCCGGAGGCTGCGCTCCAGGGTCGGCAGATCCAGCACTCCATCCAGCCGCCAGGCGGCAGCGAGGTTATACAGCCCCACCAGCGGCTCGAGCTGCTCCAGAAACCACAACCGCTCCTGCGCGAAGGAGAGCGGCGCGCGCTCTCCGAGCGGCCGCCGCGGGATAGCCGCGGAAACCGTTGCCGCATGCTGCTGCTGTTCCTTCCGGAGCATCAGCTCCAGGAGCCGGCGCTTGCTGGGTGAGAGGCCGGTCGCCTCGCTCGTCACGTCGTTCACGCGGACAGAACTCCTTCTCCCCGGGCTCCAAGCGCCGCCGCGGCGCCGGCTAGCGTGGGCCACCACACTAGCAGCTCCGCAAACCGGGCAATCAGCCGCTGGGCGTGCTCGCCCACCACTTCGGGCGACTCGCCGCGGGCGAGGTCGAGGGGCTGCCAATAGGTACTGCTGCGGCTGGCTTCCGCCAGGAGGTCGATGTAGCGCCGCACGTCTGCCTTCCAGTAGGGCGCGCTGCTATCTGCCTCGCGAAGACGCGCTTCCATCAGCGCGATCCAGCCTTCGTTGGAACGCCGCGCCTGCCGCAGCACCGTGTGCTGGAACTCCATGGCGGGTAGCGCCGCCAGATCCCGCAGCCGCTCGCCCAACTGTCCCAGCCCCCGGCCCGGCTGCGCTTCGGCACGGCTGAAACCGGTAGCACGAATGCACTCGATCACGAACCGCGCCAGGTCCATTCCGGACGCTGAGCGGGTCATCTCGCCGGGCCAGAACCGCCGCGGCTGAGTGGGTGTGTGCCGCAGCGCCTGGGCGACCTGGCCGAGCACCGCGT
>JAJFMS010000131.1 GCA_020696885.1 Armatimonadota bacterium
CAACCGGCTCCGCCCGCGAACAGCTCTTCCGCGATCTCGGGGGTCACGCCGCAGCCGGAAGCGGCGTTTTCGCAGTTGACGATGACGAAGTCCGCCCGGTAGGCGCGGGCGAGGTCTCGCCCCAACTGCTGGAACGCCCGGCGCCCGGGTCGACCCACGATATCCCCAACCGCCAGAATCCGCACTCGCTACCGCTTTCTACTTCGCTTGGACCGCTCCGCCCGCAGAATTGTTTCAATGGCAATGGGCAGGTAAGGACCAAATCCCGCACACCCACACTCGCTAACTGCCTCTAAACCGTTTGAGCGGCCACTTCTGCTGCTCTTTGAAGCTGGCCACGAGCGCGTCGATCTCCCGGGTGAACTCGTCCACCGCCTTCTGATCGCCCTTGCGCACCATGTCTACGCGCACGCGCTGGAGCAGTCCCAGGCGGACCAGGTCGTCGATCGGGGAGGCGAGGAGCTCCCGCCGCACCGCCTCGGCCTGGTCCGGCGACTTCAGGTCCAGTTCGTAGACCCCCACCAGGGCGTAGAGAGCGGACTGCCGGAAGTAGGTGTCGGCGTACTTCTTCTGGATCGCCCGCAAGGCGTCGATCGCCTTCTCGAAGCGGCCGTTCTCCTCCAGGTCGGCAACGGCGCCAAGATCATCTTCGGCACGTCGGATGCGCTGGCCGCGCGCGCAGAGGTCGCTATCGTAGGCGGCCTCAGCTCCCAGCGTGACCAGGGTGACGGAGTTTGGCGCCAGCTTCACCTCCAGTGTGGCCGCGCCGCCGTCCAGGGCGAGCCCCGGCTCTTCCTCGGTGGGCTTGAACGGGTCCGGCCCCAGCAGGCTCCGCCCGATCCCCTCCGGCGCCGGCGCCGGCTTCCCCAGGGCAAGCCACGCTTCGTAGGGAGAGTTCGTCGCTTCGTCCACCCGGTACTGCCGCATCGGGAGGCGCAGCAGGTTGGCGGGCAGACCGCCGATCTTCACCTTCACCGTGATCGGCTGCCCCGTGCCCGGCAGCACGGAGGGGTCGTACCGGTAGAGCAGCACCTGCGTGGCGTTGCGCTGCGCCTTGACGCTGGAGCGCGTGGCGATGGCGCCGACCCCGGCCGGCGTCTCGGTCTTGAGGCGCTCGCCGCCCATCTTCGACAGCATCATGTAGAGCCGGAAGGCGGGCAGCGGGAGCGTGTTGTTCCCGATCTGCGTGATCAGCGACCGGTAGCCGTTGAAGTGATCGTCGATCAGGTCGCCGCTGCGGAAGATGAAGTCGACCGGCCGGGGCGACCGGGCATTGGCGTCCAGCAGCGCGGCCATCCGAGCCGCCTCATAGGCGGAGGACGATCGCGCTCCCTCCACGGAACCGCTCCCGCACTCGCTCAGCACGTACTGCACGCCCTTCAGCGCCGGGAAGTCCTGCTCCACGATGCCGCGGAGCTCCGAGTTCCAGCGGACGATGTCCGGCACGGTGCCATACCGCTGCCAGGAGAGGAAGTCCACGCGCGTGCCCGGCTTACCGGTGGCGAAGCTAGTGCCGCGGACACAGTGCTCCAGGAACCGGCGGAAGAAGCTGACGTCGCCGGCCAGCCCCGGCCCGCCGACGCGCACCTTGTCGTCCACGCTGAGCGCGCCGGCCACGAAGTGGTCGTAGAGCCGGTGGAACGGCTCCGCCATCGCGGCGGTGGTGTCTTCCTGGAACGGCGCGGGGCGTCCGCCCTCCCACGACCCTTCGTGGTCCGGCTGGCTCCACGCCTCGAAGTACCAGCTCCGCACTTCTTCCGCGCCGTAGGTCTTCTCCAGCCGCCGCACCATCTGCGCGATCATGTCCTGGTAGCGGGCGTAGTCCGCCGGGCGGTTGGCGGCGGCGCCCCCCTCGTTGCGCCGGATCGGACCGGCCGCCAGGGCGTCCGGCACCCCGCCGCACACGATCATCGGCTTCACGCCCGAGGCGACCAGCGTATCCAGCACCCGCTCCAGGGAATCCCACTGGTAGACCGGCTCGCCGTTCGGCCCCTTCTTGGCCACGCGGCAGCCGGAGAACCAGTTCGGGTTGTTCTTCGGCATCCCGTCGCCGAGCCAGTTGTAGCAGCGGACGTACGAAAGCGCGTTGGTGGCCCGCACCCAACTGAACGCCGCATCCGCCAGCGGCGAGGTGGTTTGTGCGTAGATCGCGTCCATCGAGGCGTTGGTGACGCTATCCGACAGGAGGCGGCCCTCCGGTTCTCCCGCGCGGACCACAACTTCCGGCAGCGGCTCCGCGGCCCGGGCGCGCGGCACCAGCGCCAGGCCGCAGACACCGGCAAAGGCGACGAGGAGAGCGAGAGAGCGATGGACGCGCATGGGGCACCTCAAGTCAGACAACAGCGCGACTTGCTTCGCCCGCCCCCGGGAACATCCCTCCCTCCGGGGTGTTGGGTGTTTAGGGAGCCCGTACGGGGGTGTTGGTGTTCGGCTCGTGCTGGCGTTCACTGTAGCGGGCGCGTCGCCAGACCGCCCGTGTCCTCGATGTTCGTGAACCCTCCCGCAAAGCCGCGATCATTCGGAGACCCGGACGGGCCTGGCTGAACGCGCTCCGTAACCGGTGACGCGAACAGGTAACGGCCGCACCGCCCGAATGATGATGGAGGTCCCTGTAGCGGGCGCGTCGCCAGACCGCCGTGTCCGCGACGCTTGTGAACCCTTGCGCAAAGCCGCGACCCCCCGGCTTCCTCGTGGCGACCGACCGGAGTCCGTTGGACGTCCCGGCGGGCTTGAGCTCACAGCCGCCCAGAACGGGACTGCTTGATCGCCGGGCGCTTGAGCCGCATCGCCCGATGACACTTCTTCAGGAGCATCACCACCCGCAGGGGCCGTGCGTCCTTTGGGATGCCTGTGGCCAACGTCACTATTGACGGCCTATAATCAAGCAGGGGGTGGACAGTAGGCGTTGCATCCCCCAAACGGCATTACGGCGACGGGAGCCCCGATTATGCCGCAACCAGCGGCATAATCCGTAGTTAGACCGCAGAACCGAGGGTAGGTGAAAAATCCGATGGTTCAACAAAAGAAGCGCTTCTATCTGACGAAGGTGGAAGGGTGCAATTTTCAGTTTTCGGGAGAACCCGAGAAGATGGGGTTCATGACCGCGCTCTTGATTGAAGCGCCAGATGCCGAGGCTGCGAAGGGTCTAGCGTTCTCCACCATCCGAAATGATCAGCGCTTCGCAGGACGTGTCATCAATGCACCTGGTGATGGGCCAGTAGTCCACGTCGAAATCACGCGGGAGTTCGAAGAGCGTCCTACTGATGATGCGCCATACGGCTCGTTGATCTACTATCCCGACGATCGCTTCAAGGCGAATTGACGTCGGAACAAGGAAGCGTTGTGGGGCGTACCGGGCGGCGGCCTAACAGTCGCTGCACCCGACCGCGTAGACGGCCAGTGCCGTTGAACACAGACGAGTCTGGTATCCTTCGGATATGAAACGAGATCAGATCATTACAGAAGACCCGGAGATCCTGGGCGGCACTCCGGTCTTCACCGGCACGCGTGTCCCGGTTGATTCCCTGCTCGCCCATCTCAAAGGCGGGGATACGCTGGATGACTTCCTGGACGGCTTTCCCAGCGTTCGCCGAGAGCAGGCTGAGGGCTTCCTGGACCTGGCGCTGACTGCACCAGTGGGCGGGGGCCCCCATGCGCGTGCTGCTTGACGAAAACCTGGACCGCCGCCTGAAGCGCCACTTCGATGCCGACTTTGTGGTGGTTACCGTTGCAGAACACGGATGGAGCGGCAAGAAGAACGGTGAGTTGCTGCGGGCGGCGGAAGTTGAGTTCGACGCCTTCATTACCATGGATCGTGGAATGGATTACCAGCAAAACCTCAGCAGCCTTGCCTTGCGCATCGTCCTGATTTCGGCTCGGAGTAACCGGCGCCAGGATGTTGAACCCGCTATTCCGGCCGTGAACGCGGCACTCAGAACCGCCCAACCAGGGCAGTTGGTGCGGGTGGCGGCCTAACCAACGGTCAGCCGGCGGGGGAACTGGGCGTCAGGCCGCGTGACAGTGGAGCGGCCACATGGCAGCAGCCTACTTCCAACAGACGCGGGCGGTTCGTTCGTTACTCAGTGCAGGGGCAAAGGCCAGTGCCAGGGACGCCGAAGGCAAGACGGCCATGGACTGGGTAACTGAAGGTTTGCGGCACACCACCGGGTCATTGTCAGTCACGCGTTACTGGGAAAGAGAAACCAACGAGATTATCCGGCTCCTCCGGCATGGTCAAGCAAGCAATCAAAGCGAACCATGCTCGCGCCCGTATCAGCTCTGCTCCCTACCCGACTCTCGAACCTCATCGATCGCACCTCCCCACGTCACTCCTCCCGGCGACCGAACCACCGTTCTCGCAGCGTGGGTCTCGTTTCGGCCGCGCGGTAGGGGGCGTGGCCGTAGTACTTGGGACGGTCGTCCAGCCGCACGTGCAGCCAGGATACCCCGGCGCCGGCCGTGCTGATCCACACCGGGGCGCTCCCCAGGCGGCGTGACGCGGCCTCGCCCACGCGCTGCCACAGCGCGTGCTGCTGCTCGTCCGGCGCCCCGCGGACGAACGCGGCCAGGTGCCCGTAGGCGGCCTGCGCACCGCCTGGGCACGGCACCACGAGGAGAGAGTCCTTGCCCAGGTTCTGGAACGAGACGACGGCGCCGTCCGCCGCGCTCCGGAAGTGCTCCGCAAACGGAAGGGGATCCGGATGACTGGCGAGACCGGGACTGTCCAGCAGGACGAACTCGAACGGCCGTGCCGCGGTGCTCGTGGTGATGGGCGGGGTTTCCCACCGGAACGCCTGGTAGGGCGCCGCCGCCAGCACACCGATGAAGAAGGTCCGGAAGGCGGCGTCGTCCTGCCATCGTTTCAACACTTCGAGATACGAGACGGGCGCGCCATCCCGCAGGACGGCGACCAGGATCCCGCGGCCTCCCGGCAGCGACTCGGTGCGTGTGGCCCACATGGTTCTCTCCTCAGGCGGACTGGTCCTCGTCCGGGGCTCGCTGCCACGGCGCGCCGGGCGCGTCTCGCCAGGCCCACCAGCCCGGGGGCAGGTCCACGAGTTCGGCGATCGACCGGTCCACCGCATAGATCGCGCCGAGCCCCACGAACAGCGCCTCGTCTTCGCGGAACTCCTCGCCGGTGAAAAAGCCCCAGGTGCCGTCGTCGGCGTAGTGCACCACGATGAGGATCGGCTTCACGCCCTCGGTGATGGCACGAACCGTTATCGCCGCGGTGCGGGGCGGACCATCGAAAGGCCAGTCGTTCAGCATGGCTCTAAATGGAACGGTCTTACCGTGCGCACTGGTTCAACGTGTATGGAGTGCGGAGCTTCCAACCTCCACAGCGGTATCCAGGGCCGGGAGGTTGCGAGGCTCGGAAGCCTCGCACTCCATACACGTCGCGCGACAGCCACAGTGGTGGACCGAGAGCTACGGCGCGTGCCCCTCTCCCTTTCGCGTGTTTCGCGGGCAACTCTGTTGATACCCCGGACTGGGAGGTTGCGAGGTGTCTCTGTTCAGGGATTCGAACGCGGCTCCACGCCGAGCAGATGCCGCACGAGATAATCCTGCATCCGCCGCGCTCCGTAGGGGCCGCCCATCCCGTGACCCGCGCCGGGCACCACCAGCAGGTCGAAGTCTTTGTCCGCCTTCACCAGGGCGTTCACCACCTGCATAGTGGAGGCGGGGTCCACGTTGGTGTCCAGCTCCCCCACGATCAGCAGCACCTTGCCTTGGAGCCGCCGGGCGAGCGTGACGTTCGACTGCTCGTCGTAGTGTGCTCCCACGGGCCAGCCCATCCAGAGCTCGTTCCACCAGATCTTGTCCATGCGGTTGTCGTGGCAGCCGCACGCGGAGACGCCGACTTTGTAGAACTCCGGGTGCGTTAGCAGCGCGCCCAGGGAGTTCTGGCCGCCCGCGGAGGTGCCGAACACCCCTACCCGGTTCAGGTCCAGGTAGGGGTACTTCTTTGCCGCGGCCTGCATCCAGAGGATCCGGTCCGGCAATCCCGCATCCGCCAGGTTCTTCCAGCAGACGTCGTGGAACGCCTTGGAGCGGTGCGAGGTGCCCATCCCGTCGATCTTCACCACAACAAAGCCCAACTCGGCGAGCTGCTGCTGGGAGTACACCGCCTGGAACGCGCGCGGCACGAACGACGACTGCGGCCCCGCGTAGATGTCTTCCACCACCGGGTACTTCTTCGCGGGGTCCAGGTTCGTGGGGCGGAAGATCACGCCGTAGATGTCCGTCTTGCCGTCCCGCGCCTTCGCAACGAACCGCTCCGGGGCGTTCCAGCCGGAGGAGAGCAGTCCGGACCAGTCCCCGCGCTCCACCTCGCAGACCAGCTTGCCGTCTTCGGTGCGGCGCAGCTCCGTCACCGGCGGCAGGTCCACGCGGGAGTAGGTGTCCAGGTAGAAGCGGGCGTCCGGCGAATACTGGACGGAGTGCGTGCCGTCGCCCTCGGTGAGCCGGACCAGCCCGGTGCCGTCGAAGTTGACGCGGGCGTAGTGGACGTAGTAGGGGTCCTGCTCGGGGTAGAGCCCCCCGACCTGGAACCAGATCTGCCGCTTCTGCACGTCCACCCGGTCCACGCCGCGCACCACCCACTGGCCCCGCGTGATCGGGCTCTTGACCTTCCCGGTGCGCGCGTCGACCAGGTAGAGGTGGTTCCAGCCGTCCCGCTCGGACATCCACAGGATCTCGCCGGTTTCGTCCAGGTAACGGCAGAAGAACTTCCCGGCGTAGTCGATGAACGTGGGGCTCTTCTCGTCCACGATCGCCTGCGCCGCGCCGGTAGCGGCGTCCACGGCCACGATCCGGAGTACCTGGTGGCCCCGCTGGTTGTACAGGAACGTGAAGCGGCGGGAATCCGGCTGCCAGCGCAGGTCCGTCAGGCTCCAGGGGTTGGGGAACAGCTCGTCCGGTACCGAGATCTCCTTGCGGGCGTCCACGTCGAACAGGTGCGGGCGCGGGTGAGCCAGCACGTCGCCGGGCTTCAGGTAGTCCAGGGTCAGCAGCTTCGGCTGGAGCTGGTCCTTCGGCGAGGACTCCACCAGGTGTACCTTGCGCTCCTGGCCCTTCTTGGTGCGGAGCGCCACCAGCTTGCGGGAGTCCGGTGACCAGAGCAGGTCTCGCTCGGCATACGCGTCGTCGGGCGTGCCGTCGGTGGTGAGCGGGCGCTCCTCACCGCTCTTGAGCTCCTTCAGGACGACGTTGCTCTCCCGCACCGTCGCCAGCCATTTGCCGTCCGGCGACTGCCCCCCGCGAGCTCGCCGCTCCGGCCGGCGCTCCTCCGGCGCCCGGGGCGCCCCCACCACCGGCCCGGTCACGATCGCCTGCGCGGAAAGCTCCGTAGCGATGAACCCGACCAGCGGCTTGCCGTCATTGTCCGTGACCAACCAGGCGTGCCCGGCGAAGGTGTGCTGCGCGCGCATCCCGCCCGCCGGCACCGTGCCGTACTCCCGGCGCTCCCCGCCGCCGTCCACCCAGAACAGCCGGATCACGCCGGCGGTGCGGTTCACGAAGACCACCTCGGTCTCCCCGCCGGCATCCCCGGTGCGCAGGCTGCGGTCCGGCGCCCGGCCGGTCAATCCCGCGCCCGCCACCGCCGGGCCGGGCGTATAGGGAGTTTTCTCACCGGTGCGCGCGTTCACCAGCCAGCTCTCGCGCTTGCCCCCGGGGAGGTCCACCCGGTACCAGAAACGCTC
>JAJFMS010000132.1 GCA_020696885.1 Armatimonadota bacterium
TGCAGCTCCACCAGGTTGCGCACCACGGTCAACCCGATTCCCAACCCGCCCAGCGACCGGTCGATGGTAGTGTCTACCTGGGTGAACAGCTCGAAGATGCGGGGCAGCATCTCGGGCGGAATCCCGCGCCCGTTGTCCCGCACGCAGAGCTCGGCCATGTCGTCATGGCGCTCCAGGCTCACGGAGACCCGCCCGTGCGGCGGGGTATACTTCGCGGCGTTGCTGATCAGGTTCACCACCACCTGCTCCAGGCGCGTCCCGTCGCCCTCCAGCCAGCACGGCTCGCCCGGCAGCGACACGCTGAGCTGGTGCTGCGCCACTTCGAACATGGAGCGGCAGGAGTTGAGCGCGGATTCCACCACGGCCGTGAAATCCACTCGCTCCCGGCGCAGCTCCACCAGGCCCCGGGTGATGCGGGAGACGTCCAGCAGGTCATCCACCAGGCGGGCCATGTGCCGGATCTGGCGCTCGATCACCACGCGCGCCCGGTCGACCTCGGGGCTCTGCCCCTCGCGGAGGCGGATCATCTCCACGGAATTCATGATCGGGGCAAGAGGGTTGCGCAGCTCGTGCCCCAACATCGCCAGGAACTCGTTCTTGCGGCGGTTCGCTTGCTCCAGCTCTTCCGCCAGGCGCTTGCGCTCCGCCACCTCGGCGCTCAGCTCTGCGGTGCGCCGCTCCACCCGTGCTTCCAGGTGTTCGTTCGCCTCCGCGAGGGCGGCCTGCACCTTCTTCAGCTCCGAAAGGTCCGAGATCACGATTGTGCAGGTCGTCCCGATCGGCTCGATGAGCACCGCGTTGAACGAGGTCTGCACCGGCACCTGGGAACCGTCCGGCCGGAGTAGCCGCAGCTCGCCCTTGCTGCTCCGGGCCAGGCCCTTGCTCAGCAGCATCTCGAAGACCTCGCGGTCCGAGGGCGTCACGAACTGGGCGAACGGTGCGCCGAGCACCTTCTTCAGCGGCTCGCCCGCCAGCTCCGCGAAGCGGTGGTTGGAGTAGAGGATGGTTCCATCCTCTCCCACGGTGAGCGCGCCCTCGTTGAGGGTCTCGAACAGGACCCGGTAGATCTCTTCCACACCGTTCAGAGACCAGATCTGCGGCGTCTCGCCGGGCTTCACCACCAGGGCATCCACCTCCCCACGGCGCAGTGCGGAGAGGATCTCCTCGGCTTCTTCCAGGCGGAGGCGGAGGTCATGGATGAGCAGCGCTTGCTGCTGCTCCAGCCGAGTGGGCTCGCTCATACCGCCTCTCCCCCTGTGCGCCCGGGCGGGATTCCCAGGCTCTCCTTCACGCGGTGCACGTCGCTCATATCGCCCACCAACCTCAGAACCGGAAGCGGCTGCCGCCGGATCAACGCCGGTACCGCCACGATGCCTTCCTGCTCAGCCAGGAACGGCTCCTGGTAGATATCGACGACCTGCAAGTCATACCGGCCCGCCAGGTGTTCCTCACACAGCTTCCGCACGATGGCAATCGCCCGCAGAGACCGTGGGGCGGCCCCGGCTACATAGAGCTCCAATGAGTAAAAGGCGGATTGGAAGCCCGCCGCCAGGGCCTGCTCGAACTCCTGAGTGAGCGTCGTCGGAGCGACGTCTCCCGTTAACTCCGATGCACTGGTGCCAGGTGCTCCAGGATCCATCCCGTCTTTGTCCACCTCGGCGCCGTACCTAAAGGGGCCGCAGATCGAGCCCGACGATGACCCGCTCCGTGTTAGAAAGGTCGCCGATCACCTTGCGGATCGGGGTGGGCAGCCGGCGTACCAGCGTCGGGATCGCGAGGATCTGATCCCCCTCCGCGAGCTGCGGGTTCTGCAGCAGATCCACCACCTCGATCCGGTACGTCCCCTCCAGGTGCTCCTCACAAATCCGCTTGAGATTCGCGAAGGCGGTGATGCACCGCGGCGTCTGGCCCGCCACGTAGAGGCGGAGGTCGAATAGCGGCCCTTCCGGCTCGTCTTCGACGTCAACCATTCTAGTCGCGTCGTGGGTCATCACTTCTGGTCTCCCCCTCCATTCCCGGAGACGAACTGCTCGGCGCGCGCCGCGGCGGGATCGTTGCGCAGGCGGGCTAGCGTGGCCCGTTCCTGACGACGCATGTCCATCTGAAGCGTCTCCTGCCGCAGCAGCCGCTGGAATTCGTCCTGCTTGGCTTCGAAATCTGACTGCAAGGAGGCAATCTGGCGCTCGATCAGCGTGCGCTGCCGCTCCAGCTCCCGCTGGCGCGCCTCCACCTCCTGCCGGCGGTGCAGGTGCTCCGCCCGCTCCCGCGCTTCGTGCATCGCGCGGGCCGAGCCGGTGAGCACGCCCTCCGGCCCGAGGAAGACGTCCACGAGGTCCACCCCGTCGCCGGTCATCACGAACTCCCGAACCTGGTTGGAGTGCGCCATGCCCCGCGACTTCAGGATGTACAGCGCCCGATTCCGCTCCCCGCCGGACTCCAGGAACCGCAGCAGGATCCAGGTATCGATGAGGGACGACACCCCCACCTCGCTCTGCTCGATCGCGGCCCCACCGTCCGTGAGGCTGGAGAAGACGCCGGTGATCTGCTTGCTCTTGAGGTAGTCGATGAGCCGGATCAACATCCCCTTCACCTGGGGTTGGGTCCCGGCCGTGACGAAGTTGGTGAGCGGATCCAGCACCACCACCTGCGGCTGGAACTCCTCCACGCACTTGTGGAGCTGCGCCAGGTGCATCTCCAGCCCATACACGGTAGGCCGCGACGCCTGGAACTGGAGCAGCCCCCGCTCGCACCAGGGCTGAAGATCGATGCCGATGGATCGCACGTTGCGCACGATCTGGTCCGGCGACTCCTCGAAGGCGAAGTAGAGGCAGCGCTCTCCGCGCTCGCAGGCGGCCCGCACGATGTGCGCGGCAATGCTGGTCTTGCCGCTTCCCGCGGTGCCGGAGATCAGCGTGCTGCTGCCGCGGAAGAGGCCCTTACCGTCTAACATCTCATCCAGCCGCGGGATCCCGGTGGAGACCCGCGCGTCCGAAACGCGATGCTCCAGGCCCAGCGCGGTGATCGGGAGGATGGAGATACCGCCCACGTCGATAAGGAATGGGTACTCGTTGGCTCCGTGGCTCGAGCCGCGATACTTGACGATCTCCATCCGACGCGTGGAGACCTCGTCCACCACCCGCCGGTCCAGCCGGATCACGCAGTCCGAGAGGAACTCCTCCAGCCCATGGCGGGAGAGGTTGCCGCCCTCGCTCTCGGCGGTGATGATGGTGGTGACGCCCTTATCTTTGAGCCAGCGGAAGAGCCGGCGCAGCTCCGCGCGTAGGATCGCCTCATTGCTGAAGCCGGAGAAGATCGACTCGATGGTGTCCATCACCACCCGCTTCGCGCCGATGGCGTCGATGGCGTGGTTGAGGCGGACGAAGAGGCCTTCCAGGTCGTACTCCCCGGTCACCTCGATCTCCCGGCGATCGATGTGCACGTAGTGCAGCGACAGCTTCTTCTCGGCGACCAACCGCTTCAGGTCGAAACCCAGGGAGTACACGTTCTGCGTGAGCTCCGCTGGGGTCTCCTCAAAGGTCATCAGGACGCCGGGCTCGTTGTATTCTTCCGCACCCCGGACCAGAAACTCTACGCCGAAGAGGGTTTTACCGCAGCCCACGTCACCGCTTACCAGGGTGGCCCGGCCGCGCGGGAGCCCGCCGGCGGTCACCTGATCCAGTCCGCGGATGCCGGAAGGGGCCTTCGGCAGCCCACCGTCCGGCAGCTCCGTGCTGCGCTCCGCTTCAACCCAACTCATCGCTACCTTTCATCCGTTCGTCCATGCGTACAGCCGGCAATCGGCCAACCGATATCTGCACTAGCCGGATTGTACCCACCGTCACCGAACTCTCGAACCTCGTTCTTCGCGAGGACGTCAGGAATTATCCTACAAGCTTTTGCTCTCCAAAGAGACACTTCCTCTCTTTTGACACACTCTCCCATTCGTTAGGGTTAACAGCCAGGCGCCCACGTTAACCTGGTGGACCACCAGGTTAACGTGGCGCTCGCCATGTCCCCGGCAGCGGCGCACGACCAGACGCGAGGCAGCCCCCCGGAAGTGATTCCGGGGGGCTGCCTTGCCTGCCAGGCGGGAGGGTGGGGACTACCTCCCCGTGCCGGTCAGCGAGATGGCGGTCGTGGGCCGCCCGGCTGCGGTGGTGAGCACCGTGGCGGTGCCGCCAGCGAACCCGGCCGCGGTCGGAGAGAAGCCGACGTTGACCGTGAGCTTGCCCTTGGGACCCAGGTTGAACGCTCCGCCGCCGCTCACCAGGCTGTAGCCGGTGCCGGTGATGGAGACGAAGCCGGCCATGGAGCCGGTCTTGCTGGTGTTCTGGATAGTGACCTTCAGGACCTTGGAAGCACCAATGCGCACCTTGGCGAAGTTCAGCTTGACGGGCGTGATCTTCGCGATGCCGCCACTGGGGATGGTGGCGGAGGCCTCGTTGGACGGAGCACTCTGGAGCGCCCCATTGACGGCACGCACCCGGTAGCTCACCGCAACCCCCGCCGGGGCGCTGGCGTCCGTGGCGGTGGTGCTGTTGGCAGCCACCGTCATCACCGGGGTGAACGCGCCGCCGCCGGAGGAGCGCTCGATCTGGTAGCCGCTCTCGTTGGTACAGTTATCCGTCCACGCCAGCCGCACGGAGGTGGGGCCCACCGGCAGCGCCGTCAGGGACGTCGGCGTTACCGGGGTGGGGTTATCCGTGATGGTGGCGGTGGCCGTGGCCAGGGATCCCAGCACCGTGTTTGTGCCGTTTACGGCGCTCAGGGAGATGCTGAACGTCTCATCCGGCTCCAGGGCCTGGTCCGCGTTGGTCAGGATGTTCACCGTGCGAGTGGTTTCCCCCGGGCCGAAGTTGACGGTGGTGGAGGGCTGCGCGGTGTAATCGCTGGGGGCCGTGGCCGTGCCGTCGCTGGTGGCCAGCACGGCGCTGGCGGCGCTGCCGGTGCCGCCGGTGCGGGTGATCACCACCTGCACGCTACCGCCCTCGGCGCCGGAGAAGGTGGAGCCTCCGAGCTGCACGGTAGCGATCTGGATCGACGCCGTGGCCGAGTTATCGCTCTGGTTGGCGCCCTGAACGGCGCGGACCCGGAACGTGTTGGTGACGCCTGGCTGGAGGCCGCCCACCACCTGGCTGGTGACATTCGCCGCTGTAGTGGCCGCGGTGGTAAAGCCGCCGCCGTCCGCGCTGCGCTCCACCACGAACCCGGTCTCGTTGCTACTCTGGTCGGTCCAACTCACGGTTACCGAGCTGGCGGAGAGCACCACGGCCGTTACGTTCGTCGGCGTGGGACGCGCCGTGTCGTCCGTGATGGTCAGCACGGCGTTGCTGGGGGAACTGAGTACTCCGCCCTGCGGGTTGGAGAGCGTGATGTTGGCGGTTTCGCTGCCTTCCAGGGCACTATCGTCCGCCACATTAACGTTGACCGTCTGGGAGGTGATGCCCGGGTTGAAGGTGATCGTCTGGTTCAGCGCCGTAAAATCCGTGCCCGCGGTGGCGGTGCCGCCAGCGACACTCAACTGCACGGAGACAGTGGTGTTGGTGGCGCCGTTGCGCTGGACCGTAACCGGCACCGAGCCCCCGTTCTCCGCAATGGAGAACGTGCCCGCGCTCAACTGCACGGACGCGCCCTGGGCCACCGTGAAGGCGTTGGGCAGCACGGAGCTCTGGCCGTCCGGGTTGGTATAGGTGAGCGTGCGCGTGCCGAGCGTGGCTCCGGACGCGATATCCAGGGAGACGGTCAGCGAGGTGGCCGAGTTGACGGTGGTCACCACGTTGCTGATCCCGGTGCCGCTGAAGGCGACGGCGGGGCGGCTGGTGAAGCCCGCGCCCGGGTCGAAGAACCCGGTGCCCGTGACGTTGAACGTGACGCCGTTCTGTCCGGCATTCCCGGAGGCGCTGCCGGCACTGCCCAGCACCGGCGCCGGCGCGGTAAGCCGGTTGACCCAGGTGCCCCAGTTGCCGTTCCCCACGCCCGTAGCCACGGGCACCAGCGCGTACTCCTGGATGGTCCAGAGCGTCTGGTCGTCGTTCGGGTCCACGCTGGTCTGGCTGTAGCGCCCCCACGGCGAGCTCGTGCCGTTGTTGGTGATCTGGTAACCGCCCTGGCCGGCGCGCACGGTGGCTACCGCGCCCATGGTACCGGTGGGATCCGAGGCGAGACGCCCGCACGTAAACGCGCCGATGAACTCCGCGGCGCGCGAGCCGGAGAAGCCCAGCGCCGCGTGGCCCTGGCCGCTCACGGCAATGGAGGGGAAGAAGTAGAAGCGCGGGTCACCGGCCGTGGACGGATCGAACACACGGCCGGACTGAACCAGCGAGAGTGTGCCCGCGGCCGCCGTCTGCAGCTCCAGCCACTCGCACCCCACGCGGTTGGTGCTGGCGCTGCCCCCGCTGGCGTTCACGCCTACCGAGCGGCAAGTCCAGAGGCTGCCGTTGCGAACCACGCTTCCCTGCAGGTCATCGAAGCCCGTAGGCAGCGTCAAGCCGTTGGAGTTGTTGGAGACGGCGTTCCGCAGCGGGCCGTAGAGGGGCGTGGGGACGGTGCCGAAGGCGGAAAGGGTGGGAGTGGGGGAGGTCCAGGTGATGGTGCGGAAGATCACCTCACCAAAGTTCACCGGCGAAGTGGAGACCACGTAGGCCGGGGTGAGCGGACCGACCGCATCATAGTTCTGGGGCACCTGCGGCGAAAGGAACATGTCCGACAGGGTTCCCGGGCCGGTCACATAGACAGCGCCCAGGGAGGGGGTCGCCGCGATGAGGGACGCCTTGGGAGTAGCCGCAATCACGGGATGCCACGCAGTAACCGTATTGCCCTGTGTGACATCGCGCTGCTGCAGGTGGGCGCCGACATAGACCCCGTTGTCGTCGATCCCCAGGGTCGCGTCCACGGTGGTGAAGTCCAGGGTGGCCGTGAACGGCTGACCGACCGGGATCACGTACTTGTCGAACGTTCCGGTGGGGTCACTGGTCCGTGACACCGCCAGGATAATCTGGTTGTTCTGGAAGTTGAAGCCCGAGTTGACACCGCCCTCGACGCCGCAGGCGAACCAGCGGCTGCTGCGGGCGTCATACAGCACGCGATGGAACTGGATCCCATTCCGCGGGTAGCCGATGCCGCCGGAGACCACGGTAAAGAACGTGGAGGTGGCGACGTGGCTCACCAGGGTCCCGGTGCGGCTGTAGATCGCCAGGGAGCCGTTGATGATCTCCACAAAGTGGCTCGGGCCGATAGAGCCACTGGTATCGGGGTTGAAGAACCCGGTGCCGAAGTTGTTGAACTGGTCCTGCAGGCTGACCCCGTTGAACCCCGCCGGCACGCCCTGCACGGCCGTGACGCCCAGGGGCGCGGGATCGCCTGCGTCCAGGCCGCCGGCCTGTTCCTTCTGGGTAGCCCCGGACTCCACGGGAGCACCGAGCACCCGGCCGGACGAACGCCGGGCGGCAACCGCGGCCCGGCGCGCGCGGGCATCGCGCGCCACCATCTGCTTCACGGTCTCCGTGGTGGGCAGCGCCCCCCGCGAGCGCACGATCAGCGGGGTTCCGGCTTCGCCTGCGGTAGCTCGATTGGCCGTGACCACCCCGCCCACCAGCATCAGCGCCAGCGCGGGAAGGAGGAGACAACGACTGATTCGACTCGTGACGGTCTTTCTTGACATTACTGGAGGCACTCCTGGGGGG
>JAJFMS010000133.1 GCA_020696885.1 Armatimonadota bacterium
TACCGTTCCATGGTGAAGATTTGGTGAATTCACGGGCGCTCGGTGTTGGGTGTTCGGTGTTGGGAGGCCGATCGAGGAAGCCGGGAGGGGGGCCGGCGAGCGGTCGCGGACCGCTGGTGGCGGCGAGCTCGTAGAACCGTTCAGCCAAGCGGTGTCTCCCCGTGGGCTGGTGCGGCTGTGCATGACGCTTCACGCATTCGAGGACACCGGCGGTCAGCGACCGCCGGCTACAGGGGACGGCAGCATCACGGGCCAAGCTCTCACCCTATCCGAACACCGAACACCGAACACCGAGCGCCCGTGAATTCACCAAATCTTCACCACGGAACGGTATGCTACTGTTGAATTCGGAGCCCGTGAGCACGGAGGAGCGGCAGCGTGCGCATTCTGATCGTAGAAGACGATACGGTGATCGCCAGCCTGATCCGGAAGGGTCTGGAGCGGGAGCGGTTCGACGCCGAGGTGGCCGCGGATGGCGAGATCGGGCTGCAGTTGGCGCAGAACGGCGGGTACGGCGCGATCATCCTGGACGTGATGCTGCCGCGGAAGGACGGCTGGGCGGTCTGCGCGGCGCTGCGAGCCCGGCGCGACACCACCCCGATCCTGATGCTCACCGCCCGGGACAGCGTGGACGACCGCGTTCGCGGGCTGGAAACCGGCGCGGACGACTACCTCCCCAAGCCGTTCGACTTCAAGGAGCTGCTGGCGCGCGTGCGCGCCCTGCTGCGCCGGGACCGGCTCCATAAGGCGCGTGTGTTCCGGATCGCCGACCTGGAGATCGACAGCAGCGCCGGCCGGGTGAGCCGCGCCGGGCAGGAGATCCTGCTAACGCCGCGGGAGTTCACACTGCTGGAAGCGCTGGCCTCTAACGAAGGCCGTGTCCTGACCCGCGAGGCGATCCAGGAGCGCGTGTTCCTGGACGACGAGGCGTTCTCCAACACCGTCACCGTGCACGTCGCGAACCTGCGCAAGAAGATCGACGCCGCGCACGAGGTAAAGCTGATCCACACGGTCCACGGGTTCGGCTACACCCTCCGCTCCCCCGAAACGGAGGTCAACGGATGAACTGGAGCTCCGTCCGCGTTCGGTTGACCCTGTTAAACGTCTGCATCCTGGCCTTGGTGCTGGGAGGCTTCGGCAGCGCCCTCTGCTACACCGTGCAGGCGAACCAGTCTTCCGCCATCAACCGCGATCTGCTCCGCCGCGCGGAGCCGTTCACCAGCGGCCGGATGCCGCGGATGCGGATCCGGCACTTCCGCTCCGACCAGAGACTCGGCCCGGGCCATGGTCCGGATCGGCGACCGGGACCGGGCACGGATCAAGGCCCAATCCGGAGCGCCGAGCAGGGGCGGGTTCTGTTCCAGGGAGAGGGCGGGCCGCGTCCTGGCGAGGCGTTCGGGCGAGGCTTTCGGGGTGGGCCTGGAGCTCCCTCGCCGGGTCGAGAGGGCGGAGACCGTCCACCGGGACCGCCTCCCGGTGCCCCTCCCGGGTTCCAGAGCCGACTGCCGTTCTGGAGCAGTGAAACGGAAACCGGGCCGGATTTTGGCCGCGTGATCATCGTGAGCCTGCAGGGCAAGCCGCTGGGGCCTCACCCGAGTGAGCGGCTGTGGGATCCGGATGCCTTCGAAACGGCGAGGGGTGGAAAGGCCGGCTTCTCTACCGTAACGGTAGAGGGAGAGCGGGTGCGGGTATTCTCCGCGCCGGCTCGCCGCGACGGCGTGCAGGACGGCGTGATCCAGGTAGCCCACCCGCTGGGTGAGCTCCAGCGGCTGGTGGATAGCCAGTTGCGCACCCTGTTTGTGCTGATCCCGCTGGCGTTGGGCGTGGCCGGGCTCAGCGGCCTCTTCCTCACCAGCCATGCGCTGCGGCCGGTGCGGCGGATCACCCAGGCCGCGGCGCAGATCGGGGCCGAGGACCTTTCCCAGCGGCTGGAAGTGACCGGCAAGGACGAGCTGGCGGAGCTCGCGACCACCTTCAACGGGATGATCGGGCGGCTGGAAGGGGCCTTCGCCGGTTTATCGCAGGCGTACCGGAGGCTGGAAGCCTCCTACAAAGAGCAGCAGCGCTTCACCGCGGATGCCTCCCACGAGCTGCGGACCCCACTCACCCGCATCAAGGGGATGACCAGCCTGGCGCTTTCCGGGCCGCACTGCGCAGACGAGTACCGCGAGGCGCTGGTGGTGGCGGACCAGGCGGCAGACGCGATGGGCCGGATCGTGCAGGATCTGCTGCTGCTGGCGCGCGCGGATGCGGGACAGCTTACGCTGCGGTTCGCCCCCACGCGGGTGGAAGAAGCGTTGGAACATGCCGCGGCCCGGCTGGAAGGGCACCCGGGCGCGCCGATCCGCTGCGAGCCGCTCACCCAGCCGCTACCGGTGAACGGCGATCTGGACCACCTGACCCGCCTGGTGGTGAACCTCCTGGAGAACGCGGTCCGGCACACCCCTTCCCACGGGGAGGTCCGCATGACGGCCCGCCGGGAGGCGGCGGACGTAGTGATCCGCATCTCCGACACGGGGGAGGGCATCCCGCCGGAGCACCTGCCCCACGTGTGCGAGCGCTTCTACCGGGTGGATGCCTCCCGCACCCGGGCGGACGGGGGCACCGGGCTGGGATTGGCCATCTGCCAGAGCATCGTTCAGGCGCACGGGGGTACGCTCACCCTTCACAGTACGCCCGGCCAGGGCACCACCGTGGAGGTGCGGCTGCCCGCGGCCGGGACTACTGCCCCGCTTGCCCTCCCGGCTCCGGCTATGGCCTAAGGGGCCTGATGCTGCGATCTCAAGATCTCTTCATAACTTCTTTACAATTCAGGCGTCTGAAGGGTTAGTGCCATTTGGCACGAACCCTCACGAGCCGTTTTGTCGTCCCAGAGCGGACACCGCTCCCAGGAAAGGATTCCAATGAAACTGATCAAAGTGTGCACGCTCGGCGTGGCGCTCTCCCTCGTCGCGGGCGCGGGCTGGGCCCAGGGCCAGGGTGGTGGGCGACCCGGTGGTGGTCGACCTGGTTTCGGCGGCCCCGGCGGCTTCGGGTTTGGCGGTCCCGGTGGCGGCGGCGGCATCGGCACGCTCCTGATGATCCCGGAGGTGCAGACCGAGCTGAAGCTGGACGACGCGCAGAAGGACCTCCTGCAGCAGATCAACCAGGAGTCGTTCCAGAAGATGCGCACCCTCTTCCCGCGGCCGGAGCCGGGCGCCGCCCCCGCGCAGATCAACCGCGAGGAGATGACCAAGAAGTTCACCGCCCTCCGCGTGGACCAGGAGAAGAAGATCGGCGAGGTGCTGGACCCGAAGCAGATGACCCGCCTGAAGCAGCTGGGTATCCAGCGCGAGGGAACGCGAGCCCTGGCCCGGCCGGAAGTGGGCGACCAGTTGAAGCTGACCCCGGACCAGCGGACCAAGATCTCCGCGGCGATCGAGGGTGAGCGCGAGGCGATGGGCTCGATCTTCCCGCGGCCGGCCGAGGGCCAGCCGTTCCAGCCGCCCACAGAAGAGCAGCGCGCGCAGATCGGCCAGAAGATGCGCGACCTGCGCACCGCCACGGACGCTAAGGTTCTCGGCGTGCTGACGGAGCCCCAGAAGAAGCAGTTCCAGACGCTGCAGGGCGCCCCGTTCAAGTTCCCGGAGTTCCGCGGCTTCGGCGGACCGGGCGGCGGTCGGCGGCCGGGCGGCAACAACTAACTGCACGGTAGCACGACGAACAGGAAGAGGGGCCGGCATCCGCCGGCCCCTCTTTGTATTTCGGTTGACGAAACACCGCGGCGCCCCGACTACCTCCGGAGGAGGTCCTCCCACGTTTCCACCTGGAATACCTGCCGCAGCCATTCCTCGAGCTGGGCGAGATCCGACTGCGACTCGAGACGCGCACCGAAGTGGTACCCGAGCCGAGAGGTTGCGAGGCTAGGAAGCCTCGCACTCCATACCCTTCACTCGGCAGCCGAGGCGAGAACCAACGCTTGTCACTTCTGCTGTCGCACCTGGAAGTCGATGCAGCTTGTTCCCATCCCTTTCGCGTCCTTTCGCGTGTTTCGCGGGCAAATCTCTCGGCTTCTCCCAGGGGCTTCCGAGGGTTCCCACGTGGCGGCGGCGAATCTGCCGGCATGATCCGACGTGTCCTCGTTTGCCTGTCGCTCCTTGCCGGGGCGGGTGCCGTTGCGGCGGGAGGTGATTCCCGCGCTGCGTCGCCCGTCCCGGATTTCACCTTCATCCACTGCAGCGATATCCACGTGCCGCCCGGCGTCACGCGGAAGACCGGGCCGGAAGGGGGTCCGCTGTTTGGCAGCGCGGAAGTGGTCTCGCAGATCAAGACGCTTACCACGCCGCTGGAACTGCCGCCGTATGGGGTTACCGTTCCGGCACCGTCGTTTGCCATCGCGACCGGGGATCTGACGGAGTTCGGCGGGCTGAACGGGTGGTGGGACGACTACCTGAAGTTGTGGCAGGGCGCGCCGTTCCCGGTGTATCACCAGTCCGGCAACCACGACTCCACGTGGGCGTGCCAGCGGTACCGCATTCGGGAGCTGCATGGGGGCGCTTACTACTCGTTCGATCGGAACGGGTGTCACTTCATCGGCTGGGATTCCGCCACTCCCCAGGACCCACGTCCTTCGTTCGGGGAGGAGGGGCTGCGGTGGCTCCGGGAGGACCTGAAGCGGGTGAAGCGGGAGACGCCGATCTTCCTCTACTGCCATCATCCGATCGACAGCGGTGAGTTCGCCTCCCTGTACGAGCGCGACCGGCTGCTGGACCTACTGCGGCCTTACAACCTGACGCTCCTGCTGGTGGGGCACGGCCACAGCGCGCAGCACCGGGTAGTGGCCGGGGTGGACCAGGTGATGGGCGGCAGCACGTTCGGCGCGGCGCCGGGGTACGCGGTCGTCTCGGTGAAGAGCGGGATGCTGCGGGTGGCTTATCGGAAAGCGGGGGAGGCCACGGCGCTGAAGCCGCTGCTGGAGCGGCCGCTGAACCGGAGGAGCGTCTATCCGAAGATCGAGGTCCTGGAGCCCCGTGATCTGGCGTCCGTGACGGGGGATACGGTCCGCATTCGCGCGCGCATCGACCGCAACGACATCACCGCCGTGCGGTGGGAACTGGACGACGAGAAGGGCAGCCCCCGCGAGTTGCGGCGGCGTGGGAACGAGTGGTCCGCCGAGTTGGATCGTCAGGAGGTCGAGAAGCTGGCGGAGGGCTGTCACTATCTCCGCCTGACCTTCACCGGCACAGCAGCCGCGGGCAAGCCCTCGACGTTCCAACGGACTACCCGGTTCTACCTCGCGCCGTCCGACGGCCGCCTGCTCTGGCGCGCGGCGATGGGCGGGTCCGGAAAAGCCTCGCCGGTGGTGACGGAGGACCTGGTGGTAGCGGGGGCCGGCGACGGGGTGCTCTACGCGTTCGACCGGGCTCGGGGACGGCCTCGCTGGAAGCTCCGCACGGGCGGCGAGATCCTGGCCCAGCCGCTGGCGACCTCCGAGGGGTTCTACGTCGGCTCCGGCGACGGGAAGGTCTATGCCGTGGACCGCAACGGGCGCAAGCGGTGGGCCTTCGAGGTAGGCGCGCCGGTTTATTCAACGGCGGTGACGGCTGGGGGTCGAGTGGTGTTCGCCGCCAACAACGGGCACGTCTACTGCCTGGAAGAACGGGATGGGCGTAAGGTGTGGGAGTCGGACGTCCCGCAGTATTCGATCGAGAGCCGCCCGTTCCTGGGGGAAGGCGTGGTCTACTATGGCTCCTGGGACGGCTACCTCTACGCATTCAATCTCGCGGACGGCACGGTCCGATGGAAGACGCAGCGCGCCGGCTCCGCGGCGTCACTGCCGGGTGTGGCGCGCTACTACAGTCCGCAGGATGCCGGCCCGGTAGCGGCGGGCGGGAAGCTGTGGGTGGCGGACCGGATGTTCCGGCTCAGCGTAATGGACGCGGCCTCCGGACGGATGTTGGAAGAGCGGAAGGACGTGTCGAGCGTCGCGCTGTCGGCGGATCGGACGGCGATTTATCTCCGGGGCACGGACGGTTTTCTCCGCAAAGCGAACCTGTCCGGGCGCGAGCTGTGGAGCGCGCCCGCGATGACCAACGTGATCCCTTCGGCTCCGTGTGAGGACGGCGGACGGGTATTCTCTGCCAGCCCCACGGGACGCATCATCGCCTTCGACACACGCACCGGGCGGCGGGAGTGGGAGTATCAGGCCACGCCGGGGCTTTACGTCTTCTCCGATCCGGTCGCTCGTGACGGGATGGTCTATGTCACGGGAATGGACGGCTCCGTGAGCGCGCTGCGGGCCGGGGACCGGTTTCGGTAGGCGGCTGGGAGAGGTGAGGGGTGGGAGGTGAGGAGGTGAGGTGAAGGGAAGGCGGCGCGCAGCGCCACCCGCACGCCCACACGCACCTACAGGTGGCGCGGCTCTTCGGGGAAGTCGCGCCAGATGAGGGCGGCGGAGGCGGCTACGGAGAGGCCGAGGAGCATCCCGAGCACCAGCACGACCAGGGGGATCACCACCGTAACAAAGGCGCTCACCGTGAGGATCGGCGAGGCGAGGAGGGCGAAGAACGGGCGGACGACGGGCGGCTGGGCCGCGGGCGCGGTGCGCATGTAGAGCCCGGCCACGCCGATCGGGATGGCCAGGAACCCGTAGACCGCGCCCCAGCCGATGCCCTGGCCCACCAGCGCGCGGAAGATGACGCCGCGCCCGCGAGCCTGCTCCTCGGGCGTGATCCGGATCGCCCAGAGCGAGCGCCAGATCAGGAAGCCGATGAGCCCGCACGCCAGGGCCGCCTCCGGAAAGCCGGCGCCGAAGAGCACGTTCTCGATACTCGGTGAGGGCGGCAGCGCGGTGTTATCCAGCCGCTGGGGCAAGAGCTTGGTCCCGGAGGCGGCCATCAGCCAGGAGACGAGCGCGCACACGCCGGAGCCGGAGATTCCGAACACCAGCGGGATCATCCCGAGGTGCGGAAACCGCTTGCGGTCCCGCTTGATGCGCAGCTCGCCGCCCGGTCCCGGCTCATAGGTGACGCCCTGGCGGTGGCGATACTGCCCGATCTTCTGCCGTGCACCCATCCGCACACCCCTTGTCCGAAGACTCTCTGTTCGTATTATCCTTCACTCTCGCCGGCTCCCATACCTCGCGCCGGGTGCGGCAACATTCCCGGGCGGGTTGTCGTATAGCATGTGGATCTGTCCGCCCCAGCACGGTTTTCAGCACCTATGAAAGTCTCTCTCCGACACAGTCTTGCCACGTTCGTCCTCGTTGCGATCTCGGCCACCGCTGCGAACGCCGTCTCTCCGGGCCTGGAGAAGGCGGTGGCCGCCGCCCGCCAGGAAGCGACGCGTAAGGCCGCCGCTCGCAACTGGGACGGTGCGGTCGAAGCGATCCGGAACGCCCGGGACCGGGTTCGCAGCGAGCGGCGTACGGCGCTCCGCCCGCAGTCGCCGGCGGAGACTCCCGCCTACCGGGCGGCCAAGAAGAACCTGCATGAGTGGCTGCTGCAGCAGCAGAAGCTGGTGAAAGCGGGGAAGACGGACCGCCAACGGGTGGGGCGCGAGTTCAAGCAGAAGGAGCTGGCGCTGCAGAAGACGTACGGATGGGGCGCCTTGCCGCCGCACGACTCCACCGCGGCCGGCCGCGCGACCGCTGCGTAC
>JAJFMS010000134.1 GCA_020696885.1 Armatimonadota bacterium
CTCCGCTCCGGACTACTGCGTCGTCCGTGTAGCCGGACATGAACACGACGCGGATGTCAGGGTAGCGAGCCTTGATCTCGTCCGCGAGCACTCGTCCGTTGGCGCCTTGCAGCACCACATCGGTCAGCAGCAGATCGATCCGGCCTTCGTGCTTGGCGCAGGTGTCCAGAGCTTCCTCGGCCCGGCTGGCCTGTAGGACCTCGTAGCCGCACCGGCCGAGCATGGCACACACGACCCCCCGGACCATCTCCTCGTCTTCCACCACGAGGATGCGCTCCGAGCCCCGCGCCAGTTGCTGCGAGCTGGCGCCGCGCCGCGCTGCGACGGTCTGCGCCGGGAGGCACGGTAACAGCACGGTAAAGGTAGTCCCGCGACCCTTCTCGGAGGTCACCTCGATGTGCCCGCCGGCCTGCGTGACGATGCCGTAAATGGTGGCCAGACCCAGCCCGGTGCCGCGTCCGGCTTCCTTGGTGGTGAAGAACGGCTCGAAGATGTGCGGCAGCACCTCCGGGCTGATCCCACTGCCGGTGTCGGTTACCGAGAGCTGCACGTAGGCGCCGGCCTCCACCGGGCCGGCCGCGACCGGGACCTCGATGTTCTGCACGCGGAAGGTGAGCGTGCCGCCATCCGGCATCGCGTCACGCGAGTTGACGGCAAGGTTCATCAGCACCTGCTCGATCTGCCCGGCGTCCGCCTGCACCAGGCCCACCGGCCGCTGGCAGTGCGTTACCAGCTCCACGTCTTCCCCGATGATGCGGCGGAGCATGGCGTGCATGCCCTCCAACACTTCGCTGACGTCCAGCGGACGGGGCGCCACGATCTGCTTGCGGCTGAACACCAGGAGCTGCCGGGTGAGACGGGCCGAGCGCTCGCCGGCCTCGCGGATCTCCCCCAGGCCCAGCCGGGCAAGGGAGCCTTCTTCCGTACCCGGCAACAGGATCTCGGTGTAACCGTTGATCACGGAGAGCAGGTTGTTGAAGTCGTGCGCCACGCCGCCGGCTAGCCGTCCTACCGCCTCCATCTTCTGGGCCTGGAAGAACTGGCTCTGCAGCTCGCGCTCTGCGCTCACGTCCAGCATCGCACCCACCAGGCGGATCAACTCCCCGGCGGCGGCGCGAATCGCCTGAACGTGTGCATTAACCGTGGCGTAGGTGCCGTCGGCGCGCTGGAAGCGATACTCGTGCCCCCAACGCTCTGCGCCGCTGGCCAGGTGGGCCTCGGTCTGCTGGAGCACGCGGTCCCGGTCTTCGGGGTGGAGATGGCTTACCCACCACTCGTAGACCGGCTCGCACTCTTCCGCCGAATACCCGAACAGCCGCTTGACGGCCTCCGGGGACCCTACGCTGCCGCTCACCGTGTCCCAGTTCCACACCACCAGGTTGGCCGCGTCGAACACCAGCCGGAGCTGCTCCTCCCGCTCCGCCAGCGCAGTCACCACCCGCTTGCGCTCGGTGATGTCGATCCCGATGCCGGTCACCTTGTACGGCTGCCCGGATTCGTCGGAGATGATCCGGCCCTTTCCGAGCATCCAGCCGATGGTGCCGTCGAGCCGCATGATGCGGAACTCGTTGTCCACCTTGTCGGAGAGCTGGCCGTCGCGGGCGGGCTCTTGCGCCAGCAGATGCCGGTCGTCCGGATGGATGAGCTCCAGCAAAGACGCATGATGGGTGCCCAGCACCTCGCGCGGTACCCCCAGGATCTCGGGGGTGTTGGCGGAGTACCACACTTCCCCCGTATGCAGGCTCACTTCCCACAGGTGCGCACCGGCCGCTTCCAGCGCGAACTGCATTCGTTCTTCGCTCTCTCGGAGGCTGCCCTCGGCGGTTTTCTGATCGGTCACGTCGGTGGTGACGGCCATGATCTGCCACCGGCCCTCCGCGATGCTTTTCACTCGCACGTGCTCACTCAGCCAGCGTATCGTGCCGTCCGCGCGCCGGCAGCGGAACTCCTGGTGGTAGCTCCTCCCGGCGCGGATCTGCGCGTGACCGAAGGCATCCGTTCGCGCGCGGTCCTCCGTCAGGCGGCTGGCATACCACGCGGAGACGTAGCGTTGTCCCGGCGCCCGCGTTACCGGAAAGAAGCGCTGAGCGGCAGCTTCGGTCACTTCAACCCGCCAGGCCAGCGCGTCCTCGCCGGTCTCGGTGACCTCGGCGAACCAGAGGAGACACGGAGCTTCGTCCGCCACCAGCGCCAGGAACTCATCCTGGCTCTGCGCGGCCTCGGCGCGGCGGATCGCTTGTCGAGCGACCTGACGCATGGCAACGTGGGACTGCGCCAGCGCCGCTAGCTCGGGCAGCACCTCGAGATCGTCCGCGCACCAGTCGCGAGGATGGACGTCGAGGACATAAAACGCGCCGCTCACCTCGCCCTGCGGCGTGAGCAGCGGCACGCCCAGGTAGCTGCGAGCCCCCAGTTTGCGAGCCCAGTCCGAGCCGGCGCTGGGCGGGCAGCAGGCGAGGTCGGAGATCGCCTGCGTGTCTCGGGTCGCTATCACTTCGGCTACAGTAGGCCCAACCGGTGATGTCTCTTCGCACGTCGGGATGGATGGGTCGCTACAGCCAGCCAGCAAAGTGCCTGCGGCATCATAGATCCGGGCGATTGGCGCCTGGAGCAGGCGACACGCCAGCCGTACCAGGCGAGCGAGCGACTCGTCTTGTGCAGGGTGCGGTACGGTCAAGGACCCGGAGTTCGGTATCGCGGTCGTTGTTTCCACGCAGGCCCTCCGGTAGCTCTGTAAACGGGAGAGCTATGCCCTGGTTAATAGAGTGTCAGGAAAGAGAGGTAGCGACCCATTGTTGATCTGGTAAGGTGAGATTACTTCGGCCCCGGCATGCGTTTGAAGCGTGCTTCGAACACTTTCCGCGCGGCCACGATCTGGTCCCGGTAGAACTCCCCGTCCTTCTCCTTGACGATGGCCTCGAAGTTGACGCGCAGCTCCTTCTCGGCCGCGGCGGGCTCCGGCGCGGAGAGCACCCGCGCCAGCGAGGCGTATCCCTGCGCCATCAGCTCCGCGCCGCGGTTCTTGGCCTGCCGGGCGAACTCCGCGGACTGTTGAAACGAGCGGATCGCTTCGGGGAATTTGCCGGCCCCGAGCAGGTGCGCACCCAGCACCCAATGCGCGTTGTGCATCGGCTCCGCGCCGCGCTTTAGCTCCACGGCCAGCCGCAGGTTGGTGCGCGCCGCGTCGAAGCCGGTGGCTTCGTCCGCCGGGGTAGGCGAGATCCCCTCGTCCGCCCAGCCGGGCCAGGTGAACGAGGCGAGGTCGTAGGCCATCGCCTTGCCGATGCCGCGCAGGTCCGTCGCCGTCTTCTCATCCGCGCCTTTGGCCCGGCTCAGGCAGTAGAGCACGCCGCTGCGGCCGACCACTACCAGCGCGGGCAGGTCGTGCTTCTTCCAGTACAGATCGTTCATCACGCGGTAGTACCGCTGGGCCACGGCCTTCGGCTCGCCCTCTGCCTCCAGAAACTCCGCGACGGCGTAGCTGTCCTGCGTGCGGAAGATCTTGCGGACCGGCTCTACGGCCGGGTCGGGCTGCTGGGACTGCGGCGCGGCCTTCTCCTCGCCCGCGGCGACTGGCACGAGGACGGTGAGCGCCAGCCAGGCTGCGGTCCCCAGCACGCGATGGGATCGGATTCTTGTGGTCGCCATTTGGTTTCCCTCTGGTCACGGAGGTTCCAGGAGACGGCGTCTGGGTCCTGCAGGCTTTCAGCGGACGCGCGTTCAACCATAGACCAGACGGCCGGGCGGCGGCGCCTCGCCGGAGCAGATTCACGGATAGGAGATCAGGGTTCATGGCTACGGACGAACAAGCCATCGAGGCGTTGCTGGACGAAGCGCGTCTCTTTCCGCCGGCCGCGGAGTTCACGGCGCAGGCGAACGTAAAGTCACCGGACATCTACGAGCAGGCCGCGGCGGATCCGGATGGCTTCTGGGCGGGCATTGCGGAGGAGCTCCACTGGTTCCGTAAGTGGGACCGCGTACTGGAATGGAACGAGCCGTTCGCGAAGTGGTTCGTCGGCGGGAAGCTGAACGCGGCCTACAACTGCCTGGACCGGCACCTGGACTCCGCCACCAAGAACAAGGTGGCCATCCACTGGGAAGGCGAGCCCGGGGACGTCCGCAGCCTCACCTACCACCAGCTCTGGCGGGAAGTGTGCAAGTGCGCGAATGCCCTGAAGAGCCTGGGCGTGCGGAAAGGCGACCGCGTGACGCTCTACATGCCGATGGTGCCGGAGCTGGCCATCGCGTGCCTGGCGTGCGCCCGCATCGGCGCCGCGCACTCCGTGGTGTTCGGCGGTTTCAGCGCGGACTCCCTGGCGGATCGGATCCAGGACTCGGAGTCCAAGGTGGTGGTGACCGCGGACGGCGGCTACCGCCGGGGCGGCATCGTGCACCTGAAGAAGGCGGCCGACGAGGCGCTGAAGCACTGCCCGGGCGTGGAGAAGGTGGTGGTGCTGGAGCGCGTGGGGCATCAGCACGCGCCCGTACACATGCAGGCCGGCCGCGACGTCTGGTGGCATGACGTGGTGGAGGACGCCTCCGCGAACTGCCCCGCGGAGGAGATGGATGCCGAAGACCTGCTCTTCATCCTCTACACTAGCGGCAGCACCGGCAAGCCCAAGGGCATCGCGCACACCACCGGCGGCTACCTCACCGGCACCTACCTCACCACCAAGTGGGTCTTCGACCTGAAGCCCACGGACATCTACTGGTGCACTGCGGATATCGGCTGGGTCACCGGGCACAGCTACATCGTGTATGGGCCGCTGGCCAACGGCGCCACCCAGGTGATGTACGAAGGCGCGCCGGACTTCCCGGACAAGGACCGCTTCTGGGCGATTTGCGAGAAGTACGGCGTCACCATCTTCTACACCGCGCCCACGGCGATCCGCGCATTCATGCGGTGGGGCGACGAGCACGTGAAGCAGCACGATCTCTCCTCGCTGCGCCTGCTCGGCAGCGTGGGTGAGCCGATCAATCCGGAAGCGTGGATGTGGTACCACGAGACGGTAGGCGGCGGCCGCTGCCCGATCGTGGACACCTGGTGGCAGACGGAGACCGGCCATATGATGATCTCGCCGCTGCCCGGGATCGTCTCCACCAAGCCCGGCTCCGCCACCCGCGCCCTACCGGGCATCTTCATCGACGTGGTGGACAACAACGGCAACAGCGTGCCGCGCGGCTCCGGCGGCTACCTGGTGATCCGGCGCCCCTGGCCCGGGATGCTCCGCACCCTCTACCGGGATCCGGAGCGATACCAGGAGGTGTACTGGAGCCGCTTCAAGGGCATGTACTTCGCCGGCGACGGCGCCAAGCGGGACGAGGACGGCTACCTCTGGGTGCTGGGCCGCGTGGACGACGTGATGAACGTCTCCGGTCACCGCCTCAGCACGATGGAGGTGGAGAGCGCCCTGGTGGACCACCCCTCGGTGGCCGAAGCGGCCGTCATCGGCAAGAAGCACGACATCAAGGGCGAGACGCCCGCGGCGTTCGTGACGGTGAAGATGGGGATCGAGGCGAACGACGCGCTGGCGGAAGAGCTGAAGCGGCACGTCGGCAACAAGATCGGCGCCATCGCCCGGCCGGAGAGCATCGTCTTCACGGCGGAGCTGCCGAAAACCCGCAGCGGCAAGATCATGCGCCGCCTGCTGCGCGACGTGGCCGAAGGCCGCGCGCTGGGGGACACCACCACCCTCGCCGATCCCACCGTGGTCGCCTCTCTCCGCGAGAAGTACGAAGGCCAGGAGTAGAGCCCCGGGACCCCACCCCGCCCTTCAGGCACCCCTCCCCACCTTTGGTGGAGAGGGGCCGAGGGCATAGGGCGGGAGGGTCTTGGCCGAACCAGCTTCGGCCAGGCATTACCCACCTTCCGAACCACGGCCCCTCTCTATCCGGAACGGATGGGGAGGGGTGCCCGAAGGGCGGGGTGGGGTCCTACCCGTCGCTGCGTCCGCCGGGGCGGCCCCGCACCAGTTGCCACGCGCGGTCGACCGGATACCGGACGTAGTAGCCGGCAACGTTCTGATCGGCCGTGAGGCGATAGCGCCATCGAAGGTGCTCCGGGGTGGGGAAGAGCAGCCGGAAGAGATAGCGGCAGCGGGAAGGGAGATCCGGCAGCTCCGAAAGAGAGCGCACCCGGTCCAGGCCCCGGAGCGCCGGGCTTCCGGCATCCGGAAGTGTGCCAGCCACCAGTGCCTCTCGCGGGATTCGCGGCGTGCCCTCCGGCAGTCCGGGGATCGAGAGGCGCCACTCCTCGGCAACGGTCTGCAGCACCCGCGCCGCGGCCGGCTCCACGTTCCACCTCCGGGCGGTGCGCCAGAGCTCGGGCCAGTCCAGCTCCGGCCCGAAGCGGCGGATGACCGCGACGAGGTCCGCCAGGCCTTTCAGCGGCGCGTAGTCTTCTTCCAGGTGGCGCGTGTAGTGAACCGCCGTCTGGAGCAAGAAGTGGCTCCAGCTCAAGCGGAGCAGTGAGCTGCCGGGGGGAGCGACCGCGTCCCGCCACAGCTCCGGGGTAGCGACCGCGCGGTCTCCCCTCCGCTCCAGCACGTTGACGTGCAGCTCGATCACTGTGCCATCGGGGTGTACGAACGGCGGCAGGTGCACCTGCGCGATGCCGAGCTGCTCTTCTTCCGGCGAGCTGTAGGCGCTCACCTCGGCGTACCCGAGGGCGGCAAGCTGCGCCCGCGCGGCCGCTACGCGCTCTTCCGGGATGAGCAGGTCCAGGTCCCCGAGGTGGCGGCAGCCCCGGTCACCGTAGGCCCAGTCCATCGCCGCGGCGCCTTTGAACAGGATGGCGGGGATGCCGGCGTCGGCCAGGGCGGCGGCTACCTGGTCCAGACGGCGATAGAGGGCGGCGTTCCGCGCGAACTGCTCCACCGCGAGCCGCCGCCAATCCGCGAGAACGGGCGGCGGTGCGGAGTGCTCTCCGGCCGCAAGCCGACCGAACAGCGCGCCGCCCAGGCCGTGCGCCTGCGCCCAGCGTGTCAGCGCCTCCCAGTCCGCACCCTCCGGCGGCAGCGCCCCGGAGGTGTCGTCCCGGCTGAGGAGCGATCCGCACAGTGTGAGGAGAAGCTCCGTGGTCTCCGGAGACGGGGGCGCCTGGACTGGGGCGGACATAGGTGGGGGAGCGCCGCGGCGAGGCGGCGCTAGAACATCTCCGCAGTACTGCGCAGCCAGGTGTTGATCTGGCGGCACAGCTCGTCGCCTTCGCGGCCCAGCACGCGGCGCAGCTCCCGCTGGTCCACCTTCAGCAGCATGTTCCGGGTCTTCTTCACTTCGTGCCGGGCGCGGGACTGGCGCGCCTCCCGGAGCAAGCGGCAGGTGTTGGCGTGCAGCCGCTCCCGCTCCTCCCGCTTCCGCTCCCGGCGCGGGTGGAACCGCAGCCGCTGCTCCGACTCCGGGACGGCGTTCTCCTCGATGAAGCGCCGCACGTCTTCCCGCTGGAGCACGTTGTCCGGGCGAGTCTCGTCCTCGTGAATGTCTCGCAGCACCTCCGCCGTGGAGCGGAGGCTGGTCTTGACGAAGGAAACAGGCAGGCCGCGGTCTAACAGCTCCGAGGCCATCTCGCGGAGCCGCTGCTGCTGATCAGCGGCGAGCTCATTGAAGTCGGGGATCGCCTGGG
>JAJFMS010000135.1 GCA_020696885.1 Armatimonadota bacterium
GCCGTTCCCTGTAGCCGGCGTGTCGCCGGACCGCCGGTGTCCTCAAGGTTCGTGAACCCTCCCGCCAAGCCGCGCCCCGGTGCTGGCACGGGGGCACCTCGTGCCAGCCCCGGGGCGCGATCGCGGTGTAGCGCAAACGGCGAACGCGTGCCTTCGCCTCAACGTTCGAGGCGAAGGCACGCGTTGAATCCGGCGCTGTTCTAACGGACTGCGCCTATTTCCACTGGATCCGCGGGCCGTGGCGCAGCACGTGCGCCAGGGCGACTAGGGCGGCCCAGTTGAGCATGCAGAACGCGCCGCAGGCGTTGACCAGCCGAGAGCGGCGCCAGGCGGCTTGCGCCAGGCCCAGGCCGCCGGCCCCGTACAGCCCCACCTGCGCCAGCAGGGCGAGCATGTAGAACGGATGAGCCGCCGCCAGCACGGCGGAGGCCGCGAAGAGCACCGCCAGCGCCAGCGGAATGAACAGCCGGCACAGCTTGTGGCTGATCAGCGTGAAGGCGAGCTTCCCCCGCCAGGGCAGGTAGAGCGGCCAGAACTGGGAGAGCAACTGGTAGTTACCCACCAGCGTACGCACCTTGCGACGGAACTCCGTGTACGGGTCTCGCATCACCTCGTAGACGCGCGCTTCCGGCTCCCACTCCACCCGATAGCCGGCGGCGCGGGCGTAGAGCGCCAGGGTGACGTCCTCGCAGTAGCTGCCGGGAGGGATATCCCGGAACACCTCGCGGCGGATGGCGAAGAAGGCGCCGGAGACGCCGGTCAGGAGCCCGAGCTGCGCTTCCATGCGGCGCACGGAGCGCTCGTACCGCCAGTAGAGGCCGGTGCACTCGCTGGAGGCGCCGCCGGAGCGGTCCACCAGCGTCATCTCGGCGCCCGCCACCCCGACTTTAGGATCCGCGAAGTGGGCCACGAGGCGGCGCACCGCGTCCCGATCGACTCGCTGCCGCGCGTCGGAGAGCAGCAGAACGTCACCGGTCACCAGCGGAACGGTCCGGTTGATGGCCACCGACTTCCCGATATTCTCGTCGTAAGCCACCAGGTGCACCCGCGGGTTCGCCGCCGCGATCTCCGCCACTGCTTCGTTCGTGCCGTCCGTCGACTGGTCCGACGCCACGAAGATCTCCAGCCGGTCCGCCGGATAGTCCTGCCGGAGCAGGTCGTCCAGCTTCGTGCGGATGCTCTCGACCTCGTTGCGAACCGTCAGGATCACGGAAACGCGCGGATAAGCTTCTCCCGTCGTGGTACGATCCGCCGTGCCGCGGATTCCGCGCCAGGCGCGGAGCAGCAGCGGGTAGCCGAAATACGTATAGAAGAGGTAGCCGGTGGCTACCCAGAACGTTACTTCCCACAGAGACATCTCGTGCCTCCTCCTATGTTCATACAGGCCGGTGTACCGGCCGATCATTGCTTCCATGCTGTAGCGGGCCGCCACCACAGACCGGCCCGTGCGTCCCATCTGTTCCCGCAGCTCCGGGCGCCGCAGCAGCTCACCCAGGGCCTTCGCCACCAGCTCCGGCCGGGACGGCGGCACCAGCAGCCCGGTGCGCCCGTCCGAAACCACTTCCGGGGTGCCGCCCACCGCGGTCGCCACCACCGGAAGCGCCATCGCCATCGCTTCCAACAGCGTGAGCGACGTGCCCTCGGTCAACGAGGGCAGGCAGAAAACGTCCATCGCTCCCAGGAGCCGTGGAATGTCGGTGCGCTCGCCCACAAAGAGCGTGCGGTCCTGGATCGATAGCTCGGCGGCTAGCGCCTCGAGGGGGCCGCGCAGCGCGCCGTCACCCACGATGAGCAGCCGCGCCTCCGGGCAGCTCGGAGCCACCTGCGCGAACGCCCGCAGCAGGGTGGCCTGGTCCTTCTCCGGCGAGAGCCGCGCCACCGTGCCGATGACCGGCGCACCGGCGGATAGCCCTAGCTCGGCGCGGGTCCGCCAGCGCTCCGGCGAAGGGGTGAACTGCTGGAGGTCCACGCCGTTCAAAATGGTGTGGAGCACGTCCCCATCGGCCCAGCGACCCGCGGTGACGCCGCGGGCGATATCATCGGACACGGCCACCACGGCGCGCGCGCGGCGCATCAGGTATCGACCCAGCAGCGCGGTGGGTCCGCCGTCCCAGTGCGAAACACCGTGCTTCGTGTAGACGAGGCGCGCCTGCGGCGCCAGGAGGGTAGCGAGCCCGCCGTACATCAGCGCCTTCCGGTTGTGGCAGTGGACCACCCGCACATCCCGCGACCGGAGCAGCTCCGCCAGCCGGGTCACCGTGCGCGGGTTCCAGCCCTCAGGCGCTCCCAGGCACTCCACGGCAAAACCCTGCTCCCGCAGGCGATCGGCCAACCACCCACCGCCCTGCAGCGAGATCACCAGCGGGAGGTAGCGCTCGGAGTCGAGGCGCTCCACCAGCCGCGCGCACAGGACCTCCTGCCCGCCCGTGTCCAGGCTGCGGACCACCTGCGCTACGACGACGCGGTCTGTCCGAACCCGGGCGCGCGTTTCCGGCGCTGCCGCCGGGGCGCTAACGGCCTGCGACGGCATACGCTTCCCCCAACGGCTCCAGAGGCAGCCGCGAGATCACCGGCCGGTGCTTGCCGCTGGCCGTGCGCGGAATTTCATCTACGATCCGGAAGTCCAGCCGGACCGCCGGGCCCAGACGGGCCTGGAGGTCGTTCTGCAGCGGCGTCAGTAGCTCCGGGCGATAGCCGGCAGCCGGCTTGAGGCGCACTTCCACGCGGTCCAGCGCGTCCTGCTCCACCTGGAACTCCTCGACCCACGGATAGTCTTTAAAGAACATCGGGACGAAGACGCCGGAGATGTGTCGACCGTCCGGGGTGCGGAGCACGTCCAGCGTCCGGCCGAACACCTCTTCGATGAGCGGGAGCCCGCGACCGCAGGCGCAGGTGCGGTCCGAGGCCACCGCCAGGTCCCCGTTGCGGTAGCGGAGAAACGGCATCGCGTGGTTGTGGAGGTCGGTCACCACCACCTCACCCACCTCGCCGGGGCGAGCCGGGCGACCGTCCCGCAAGATCTCCACGTACAGGTTCTCGGCCGTCAGGTGCAGGCCGCGGTGCTGCTCGCACTCCATGGCGATCAGCATCACCTCGCGGCACCCGTACAGCTCGTAGATCGGGGCGCGGAAGACCGCTTCGATCGTCTCCCGCTGGTGCGGGAGCAGCTTCTCCGCGGTGCCGATGATCCCACGCGGCGCCCAGACCTGCGCCCCCGTCTCCGCGATGTAGCGAGCGAACAGGTAGAGCGAGTAGGAGTAGCCGATCAGCACCTCGGGCCGCCGGCGGTTCAGCTCGGACAGGTATTCCGCCATCGTCTCCGGCGACATCCGGTAGCTGTTGGCGTAGTGGTGGTTCAGCGCCCAGTGCCAGGCAGTCCGCTTCAGGGTGCTGAGGCGGGAGCCCGGCCGCATCGGCTCGCCCCAGAGGTGAAACTCGCGGCGCCCCAGGCCGCTGCCGGCCCACATGTTGCCCCGCAGGTGCGCCGCCTGGCGCCACTCGTAGGAGTTGCGATCCAGCAGGTAACGCATCGGCTCGCCGGTGGAGCCGCCCGTGCCGTTGGAGTAGAGCCGCGCCGGATCGTGATTACGGGCTCGCAGCTCCTCCTGGCATCGGACGAAGTCTCGCTTCTCCATCAGGGGCAGCCGGGCGTAATCCTCGGGCGTGCGGAGGTCCTGCGGCGTGATGCCCAGCTCCTGGAAGCGAGCGCGGTGGAACGGCACCTGCTCGTAGGCATGGCGGAGGAGCGCGCCCAGCTCCCGCCATTGCAGCTCCCGGACCGCGTCGGGCGAAAGCCACTGGCTCTCCGAAAGGGAGTCCACGTAGTCGAACGTCTTCCGTCCGGCAAGACGCTGGTCGTAGAAGCGGTAAAGCGGCGCGCGCCAGTTGCAACCCATCGCGTTGGATTCGCCTTCACGTCAACTCGCCTCGCAGCCCGAGGCGGGAGAGCTCTGGTGCAGATACCTGCTCTCGGTGACCGGCGCGCTAGCGGCCCAGCGGAAGATTGGACGGTCATCCAGGGAAAGGATCTGACGGCGAGATTTACCCGGGGTATCGGTTCCTAAACGTGGTGGGGAGCCGTTCCTGCACAGGGCCAAGCCGAGTCACCGCCAGTTGCGGCGGAGTCAGGCCGAGGCCGCGATGGCGGACTTGCGGTTGGATGGTGAGCGACTGGGATGCCACTCGCCAGGAGAGGTGCCGGAGTGCCAACGGCAAGTGGACGCCGCTGCCTGGCCCCACACCGCCGCCACTCCCCTCCTTGGCAAGGAGGGGCTGGGGGCGGTCTTTCCGGTCACGGCAACCGTACTCGACAGAACCTCCCCCTGCCCCTCCTTGGCAAGGAGGGGAGACCCTCGCTCAAAGGTGAGGGTGGGGGTCGATTGGTGTCGGAGTGCTAATGATGTGTGGACGCCGCCTTATCCCACACCGCCGCTCCGCCCATCCTTAAGCGGGAGTTCCTGTCCTGCTCTTCGCAGCCTACCGCTCGGGTCGTTCCGAACGCCTACTTCCGGTCTGCCGCCGGTAAGGCCGATTGCGCGGCGAGGTAGTCCTCGGCGATCAAGACGGCGGCATAGTCATCCACCGGGATCGGAGGCGTCTGGAGGGTGGTGGGCACCAGGCGTCGCCAGCCGCGCCGCGGGTGCTCCTGGAAGTAGCGGGTACGTGCCCGGAGCGTGGTGTTCACCTCCGGGAAGACTTCCAGCGGCAGGCGGATCTCGGAGAGCGCGGCGCCGACCCGCTTCCCCGCGGTGCCGTCGCCCACTACCAGGAGCTCAGGGCGGTGGGCCTTGTTCCACTCCCGCACCACGGCGGCCACGGTGCTGGTGGGCACCACGCCGCGGGCCAGGATTCCACGCTCGGAATCGACGACGGCCAGTCCGCATTTCTCCCGGCCGGGATCTACTGCCAGCACGCGCACGCGACTACCTGATGGACGAGGAAGAGGAGGTGTTCTGGGTCCGCACGTCGAGGTAGATGTTGAGGGGACCCGAGCGGAGAGTGTCTTGCTTGGCGAGCGCCGCGACGGTGACGAAGCCGCCAACCGCCTTGATCTTGTGGCACGCATCAAGCAGTTGTTTATAACTCAGCTCCCCGACCGAGTCGCCCCCGGCCGCCATTTCACGGGCGGAAGCAGCGGGGCCTACCTTGGTCTGCAGGAAGAAAACCAGCTCGGCCAGCAGGTCCCCCTCTTCCGCGGCGCCATCCACCAGGCGGCTGGCGATCACCTCATCCTTCTGGAAGACGCGATCGTTCACGTACCAGTCGAGGCGCAGCGGCACGGTACCGCCCGCCACGCAATTCTCGTGGGCCACCACGCGGAGCACCAGGTCTTTTCCCCGCTCCCGGGCCGCGCGCTGCGCGATCCATTCCTGGAAAGCATTGAGCGTGGAGGACCGATTATCCGGATACCCGTTCGGCGCCACCCAGCGCACGCGTTTCAGCCCGCGCTCGTTCACCTGATCCCGGGAGCCGGCGATGGCAATCTGAATGATCCGCCGGAGCACGTCGGCGGGCGGATCGGCCGGAATCGGCAGCGCTTTGCCGATCAACTGCCCCTGCCGGAAGACGTACTCTTCCTTCCGGTAGTTATTGGCAAGCTGCTGGAGGGTGACCACGTCCGACCGGAGCGTGCGCACGGTGGTCTGCAGCGCCTGGAGATCGCGACGAAGAGTCAGCCCCTCCTTCTCCAGCCGGGTGTTGGTGCTCTGTAAGACGGCGCTGCTCTTCACCAGCTCGCCGTTCTTGGCTTTGAGGTCGCCGTTGCTCGCCCGGAGCTCGGTGTTCTGGCCCTGGAGGGACTGGTTGGAGGTGGTGAGCTGCCGGTTGCTGGCAGTGAGCCCCTTGTTGTCCCCTTCCAGCTTGGTGTTGGTGGCCTGAAGCTTCCGATTCTCCTCGATGAACCGGCCGTTGGCCTGCGCCAACACGGTATTCCGCTTCTGGAGCGCCTCGTTCTGACGGGTGCCCTCGGCGATCTCGGTGTCGAGCCGGCTGTTCTCGCCCCGTAGCGCGGCGTTCTGCGCGTTCAGCTTCTCCCCTTGCGTCACAACGCGCCGGAAGCCCGGCACAGCGGCCATGGCGATCCCGAACGTCACCGCAGCGATCAGCACGCCGGTGATCACCGTGAGGAGGATGGCGGTGTGTTTCGGACGGAGGCCGAACACGCTGAGTCGCTTCTTGCCCAGGCGGCGACCCAGCAGGTCGCCCAGGTACGCGATGTACCCGCACAGGGCCAGAAGCAACAGGATGAGAACAGCAGTGCCCATGTAACAAAGGCTCTCCGGGGCACGAGCAGAGCGGATGCCGAGGGGAAACGGGAATGGAGCCGGAGGAGAGCGCCGGGATGATTATCGGCTCTCCATTAACTATACGCAAAGTAGCGGCAGGGGTTTCCCCGGTGTTGGGTGTTGGGTACCGGCGTTAGGTGCTGGGTCTCCCCCCTTACGAAGGGGGGGGCAGGGGGGGGTCTCTCTGCACACGGTGTTCGGTGTTCGGTGTTCGGTGTTCGGCCAGGGCAAGAGCCCGGCCGCACGGGTCTGCAGCCAGAATCTTAACTCTTACTCGTTCTCTTCGCCATTCCCAGACAACACAGGCCCCCCGCAGCCGAACTGCGGGAGGCCTGTCGCACTGTGGAGCTCTAAGCGGCGGCTAGCGGGAACTGCGCCAGATCAGCCCCAGCCCCATCAACAGCCCGGCGGCGTTGCAGCCCCAGGCGGCGTAGAGCGGGGCGAGCTGCCCGTTCTGGCCGAGAACACTGAGGAAGCTCATCCCGATGTAGTAGGCGATGATGATGAGCAGGCTCAAGCCGATGCCGACGCCGGCGGTGGACCGCTGCTTGCGGATCCCCAGCGGCGCGCCGATGAGCGCGAAGACGAGGGCCGCGAACGGCACCGAGAGCTTCCGCTCCAGGTCTACTTCCAGCTCTCGGACCACTCGGCGCTGCTTCTCCACTTTTCCGCCCGCCCAGGCGCCCGGGCCCTGCTGGCGGATCTGCTGCAGGTAGCTCTTGAGCTCGCGGTACGTCATTTCGTCCGCCTCTTTCTGCTCTTGCTGGGCCTGCTGCACCGGCTTGTTCATGTAGAACTTCATGTCGTTCGCTTCCCAGACCCACTTCTGGCCCCGGGTTACCTGCGACATGAGCTGCGTCTTGGCGTCGATGAACCGCCACCACTGGCGGCCGGGATGGTCTTTGTCGTCGCCGATCCACTCCGCGCGGTCGGCTTCCACCAGCATCTGGACCTGGCCCTTTTCGTACTGCATGTACGTGACGCTGCGCATCAGGGCAGGCCGGGGAGGCTCGGCGGGCTCGAACCGCTTGGCAATGATCACGCGGGAGAGCTTGCCGCCTTCGTAGTCCTGCACCACGAACGCCTTCTGGTCCGCCAGGTCCTCGAGCACCTTCCCCTTGAGCGCCGTCTTGACCACGGCTTCCAGCTTCTCCAGGCGCCGGCCAGCCGGGGGAATGACGTACTCGTTGATCGCCACGCCGGCCACGCTCAGGGCGAGACCCAGCACGAAGGCGTTGACGATGATGCGCAGGTTGGGAACCCCGCCCGCCTGCATCGCGATGACTTCGCTGTCGCCGGAGAGCCGCCCGAAGGCGAGCAAGCCGGCCAGCAGCATCGCCATCGGCAGGCAGTAAACGCTGGCGAGCACCACGCGCAGCCCCAGCATCTCGCCCACCACGTCCATGGGCGCCCCACGGGCAGCCACCTGGGCGAGCTTGAACAGGTTCACGGAGAAGACGAACAGGACGATGAACAGCGTCCACCCGAACAGCAGCGGCCCCAGCAGCTCCCCCATCACGTACCGGTCGATGAGCTTCGGGAAGAAGATCCGCATCAGGAGGCGGAACGGGAACCACAGCACGTCCATTAGGCCCCAGCGCCGGCGGGCGGGGCCGGCGTTGCCGGGCGTCCGGCGACCCGGCGGGGGCGACGCGGGCGGCGGCCCCGCGGCGTCGGCGCTGCCGTTGCCCGACGCGTGAGCCCGCTCCGGAATCCGTTCATCCGGTACAGCTACGGCACTCGCCGCTCCGGAGGTGGCTCCGGTCTTCTCGTGGGGGCGCGATTTCATCAGATCAGGCATTCAGCAGCAAGTGGCCGGGGCTCTTGGAACGATCGGGCGGTGGTGCGGACCCGCCGGGCTTACATTCGGAAGTCCTGGCCCAGGTAGTGCGCCCGGGCCAACGGATCCGCGGCGACCTCGGCAGAGGTGCCGGAGGCGATCACTTCGCCGTCTTTAACGATATAGCTCCGGTCCGTGGTTGCCAGCGTCTCGCGGACGTTGTGATCCGTAATGAGCACGCCGATGTTCCGGCGCTTGAGATCCATCACCATCTCCTGGATCGCATCCACCTCGATCGGGTCGACCCCGGTGAACGGCTCGTCCAGGAGAATGAAATTCGGCCGGGTAGCCAGTGCCCGCGCAATCTCCACGCGGCGGCGCTCCCCGCCCGAGAGCACCTCGGCGCGCTGGTACCGGAGGTGCGCCAGGTTGAACTCCTCCAGCAGCGTCTCGATCCGCTCGCGGCGTTCCCGGCCGGAGAGGCGGTACATCTGCAGCACGAGCAGCAGGTTCTCTTCCACCGTCAGCTTCCGGAACACGGAGGCTTCCTGCGGCAGGTAGCCGATCCCCAGGCGCGCCCGGCGGTACATCGGCAGGCCGCTGATATTCTGCTTTCCCAGCCAGACCTTCCCGCGGTCCGGACGAAGCAAACCCGTGACCATATAGAAGGTAGTGGTCTTCCCCGCACCGTTTTTGCCGAGGAGGCCCACGACCTCACCCATGTTGACCTCGATCGAGATCCCGTTGACGACCCGTCGCTTACGGAAGCTCTTCGTCAGTCCCTCGGTGCGGATGAAGGTGTTCACTTCTTCTCGTCGCTCTTATCCACGGGTTTCTCGCCCGCCTTCTCGGTGGCCGGCTTGGTCCCCTTGGGATCGTCGGTCTTCGGCTTCGGCTTCT
>JAJFMS010000136.1 GCA_020696885.1 Armatimonadota bacterium
ACGTGCACGCTCCGTCGCGGTTGAGCACCCGGGCTCGCGTGAACTGCGCGGCCTTTTCGGAGTTGATCCCGAACAGGTACTCGCCGGCCTCGTCCTCGCCCTTCTTCATCATCCGGTTCGTGTACCGCTGGATGGTGTGGGCGGGGGTGCCGTCCGCGATGAGCTGGCCGCGGTCCAGCATGATGACCCGGTTGCAGAGCGAGGCGATGGCCGTGAGGTTATGACTCACGAACAGCACCGTGCGCCCGTCCTGCGCCACGCCGCTCATCTTGCCCAGGCACTTTTTCTGGAACGACGCGTCCCCTACCGCCAGCACCTCATCGATCACCAGCACTTCGGGCTCCAGGTGCGCGGCCACGGCGAACGCCAGGCGCACGTACATTCCGCTGGAGTACCGCTTTACCGGGGTGTCAAGAAACTTCTCGACCTCGGAGAACTCGACGATCTCATCGAATTTGCGCTGAATCTCCCGCCGCCGCATCCCCAGGATCGCGCCGTTCAGGTAGATGTTCTCCCGGCCAGTGAGCTCCGGGTGGAACCCGGTGCCCACTTCCAGCAGCGAGGCCACCCGCCCGCGGATCTCCACCTCGCCGGTGGTGGGCTGGGTGATCCGGGAGAGGATCTTGAGCAGCGTGCTCTTGCCGGCCCCGTTGTGGCCGATGATCCCGAGCACCTGGCCGTGCGGCACCTCGAACGAGACGTCATTGAGGGCCCACAGGTCGTCCGTCGGGGACTGGCCTCCCCGCTGGGTGAGGGCACGGAACGGCGCCGTGAGCGAGCGAGTGATCGCCTCGGGCAGCGAGAGATGCTTGTCGTCGGCGCGGCCGATCTGGTAGAGCTTGCCGACCTGGCTGGCTCGGATGGCGGTGATGGACATAGCTTTAGATCAGGTCCGCGAAGTTGCGCTCAACGCGATGGAAGTAGACGACCGCGCCGAGAAAGACCGCCGTGACGACCGCTACGGCCGGAACCCACGGAATGCCGTAGTCGCCGGAAGTTCCGAGCAGCGCCCACCGGCACCCCTGGATGAAGCCGACCATCGGGTTGAGGTTGTAGATCCACCGGACATGCTCGGGCACGATGGTCGGCGAGTAGGCCACCGGCGACGCGTACATCCACGCCTGGAGCAGGAATGACAGCAGGTAACCCACGTCCCGGAACTTCACGTTCAGCGCGGAGAGCGCCAGCCCCACGGACATCCCCAGCATCAGCACCAGACCGGCCCAGATCGGGAGCGTCAGGAGCGCGGCCGTCGGCTGCACTCCGTAGAACACCATCAGGCCGAACAGGACCACCAGCGAGATCCCGAAGTCCACGAACGCGCCCAGCGCCCCGGACATCGGCACGATGATCCGCGGGAAGTACACCTTCGAGACAAGGTTGGCGCTGGAGACGAGGCTGGTGCCGGAGCGGTTGATCGCGCCGGAGAGCAGCATCCACGGGAGCAGCGCCGAGAACGCGTAGATCGGGTACGGCACCCCGTCCGAAGGCAGCTTGGCGAAGTTGCCGAAGACGATGGAGAAGAGGAAGACCGTAGCCACCGGCTGCAGGACGGCCCATGCCACTCCCAGCGCCGTCTGCTTGTACCGCACCTTCAGGTCGCGCCAGACGAGGAAGTAGAGGAGCTCGCGGTAGTCCCAGAGCGCCTGTGCGTCCAGCATCGACCAGGCGCGATGCGGCCGGATCATCGTGACGTCTACACGCGCCGGGGGCGTGATCCCGGTGTTCACCGGCGGAGATGAAGCGCTCATGAGTAAGTCGGATCGGGCCGGTAAGCCGGCCGAGAACAAAGGGTACCGCCAGGTGCGCACGGCGGGTCTGGCGAGCGAGCGAAGGATACGACGCTACCGGTGCGGAGGTCCGTCTCCCATCATCTTGTCGGCCACTAGGTAGAGCGGGCGGGCCTTCACCTCGTCGTAAATTCGGCCGAGGTACTCGCCCAGGATGCCCATACACACCAACTGCACGCCACCGATGAACGTCGTCACCACGGCCAGGGAAGTCCAACCGGGGACGGTGTGTCCTCGGAAATGCTGGAGCACGGCGTAGGCGGCGTAGAGGAAGGAGATGCAAGACACCCCCAACCCCACCCACGACGCCAGCTTCAGCGGCACGGCCGAAAACGAGGTGATCCCGTCGAAGGCAAACTGGAACAGCTTCGTGAGCGGGTACTTCGTCTCGCCCGCGAACCGGCCGGCGCGCTCGTACGGTACGCCGGTCTGGCGGAAGCCGGTCCAGGAGACCATCGCGCGCAGCATCCGGTGACGCTCGCGCATCGCCCCGACGGCGTCCACCACCCGCCGCGTCATCAGGCGGAAGTCGCCGGTGTCCACCGGCATATCCACGTCCGTGGCCCAGCGGAACGTGCGGTAGAACATCCGCGCCGTGGCGAGCTTGAACCAGCTCTCCTTCGCGCGGCGCATCCGCACCGCGTAGACCACGTCGTAGCCTTCCTCGTAGCGGCGGTACAGCTCCGGGATCAGCTCCGGCGGGTCCTGCAAGTCGCCGTCGATGATCACCACGAGGCCGCCGCGCGTAAAGTCCAGCCCGGCGGTCACGCCGCCCTGGTGTCCGAAGTTGCGGGAAAGGCTCAGAATCTTGAAGCGCGGGTCCGCGAGATGGATCTCGCGCATCAGGTCGAGCGAGCCGTCCCGCGAGCCGTTGTCGACCAGGATCACTTCCCAGGGCTGGCCGATGCTGGTTAGCGCGTCGCCGAGCCGGCGCGCCAGCTCTAGCAGGCACGGGCGCTCGTTATAGATCGGCACTACGACGCTGAGCACCGGCGGCGTCGGATCGACGCCGAGATCCGGTAACGCCGAGGCCTGGATCGCTTGATACGTACCCGCTCGCTGACTCATTGCGCTGGGAAGGTCTCCGAAAGCTAACGGGCCGCGGCACTCCGCACCCGTTCTCTATCGTCGGCCGCGCCGCCGGGGGTACTCGAACGCGGAGCGGCCTCCAATGCGGGACCGCGGTCCCAGGTCTCGATCCGCACGTCGTACACCTGCTGCTCGCCTGCCGGCCGGTAGCCTGCCGCTTTCAACTGACCGGCGAACGCCTCGAAGCCCGGCTGGCCGGAAGTTTTCCCCAGCACGCAGATCCGCTGCCCGCGCTGGATGATCGCTGCCGGCGTCTCCAGCGGCGTGTTCACCACCTGCGACTCGATGGTGGGCGACGTCTTGGGATCCAGGAGGTAGACGCCGAGCGGGGCGGGACGCTTGGCGTAGTACTGGTAGCAGGAAAGGTCGCCCCAGGCGCGGGCCAGCAGCACGCCGTCCGGCTGCATCTCCGCCACTTTCAGCGCGGCCGTGCGGTAATCCGGGTTCGGATGCCCGGTGCCCAGCCCCAGCATCGCCGTGGCCGGCAGCATGGCCGCCAACACTATGCCCAGCAGCCAGGCCCCGTGACGTACGCGCACCGCTCCGGCGCCGAGGATCGCCAGTGCCAGGTAGATGCCCGGCGCCACGATCGGCATGTAGTTGTCCCGTACGGGCCACTTCAGCACCACCCCGCCCAGCCGGAGGAAGGTGAGCGCGAACAGCGCGATCAGCAGCGGGTAGAACAGCGCACGGCGCCGCGCCTTGTTCTGGAAGCCAAACGCGCCGATCGCTACCAGCGCCAACCCGAACAGCCCATAACCAGCCGCCTTTAACTTCCCATCCGGGTAGCCGCCGTTCCCCAGGAGGAACAGCGACCGGATGATCGCGGACGGCAGGGAGAGGTCGTTGTCGGACCCGAAGGAGATCGCGCCGCCGTATACTCCGCGCCGCTGCAGCAGGATGAGCGGCACCAGCGCGGCCAGACCCGCGACGATCCCCGCCCCGGGTGCGAGCACCGGAATCCAGTTCCGGCGTGCGCGGAGCAGGAGGATGAGCCCGGCCAGCGGCACCACGGAAAGCCCGAGGTAATGCGCCGTCATCGCTGCCCAGCCGCCGAGGACGGCCACGACCCCGGTGCGCCAGGTTGGCTTCTCACAATGCTCCCAGAGCGCCCAACTGGAGCTGACGAGCCCCAGCACCAGCAGGCTGGACGAACGCGCCTCCTGGGAATGGTAGATCAGCAGCGGCGCCGCCGCCACGATCGCCGCGGAGGCCAGACCCGCGTCCCGCCCCGCCAGCCGGTCCCCGATGCGGTAGGCCACGTAGATGAGCGCCGTGCCGCACAGGGCGGGCACGATCCGCAGCGCAGTCTCGCTGGGACCGAACAGCCGCATCGCCACCCACTCCAGGAAGAAGAAGAACGGCGGATGGCGCTCGATGGTGAGCGACTGCATCAGGTGCCCCAGGCTGCTGGACGACACGTAGAACGCGAACGCCTCGTCGTCCCACAGCGGCCGCGCGCCGAGCTGGTAGAAGCGGAGGAACACCCCCAGCGCAATCAGCGCGAACGCTACGGGAGGCAGCCAGCGCGCGGGCTTCTGGGTGGAGGAGTCGGTAGATAGGGGCGTGTCGGAGGTCGTTGCGGTCATGGGGGTTGATGAGAACCAGCGCGGGGAGGCGGTTAGCAGCTTACTCGTAAAAGAAGCCTGTCATTGCGAGGTCGCGTCTTTTGCGGCCGTGGCAATCCCAATGGTCACGGCTCCTGCTCGTGCCGAAGTGGTGCGACGAGCGTTCGGCGGTGCTTCTTTCCGGCGAGGGTGATGACTGGATCACCGGCCTGCTCCAGCGTCCGCGCGTGCTGCCACCACGTGGGTGGCAACCCCGACGACCCGCCGCCTACTTCGACGCGAGGCAGGATCCGTGACGTTCGGAATTGCCACAGGCCAAAAACGGCCTTCGCAATGACGAGGTCTTTCGCAGGCAAACCGAGCGAGCTGGCCTAATCCGAAATGTGGATGTTCTTCGCGTGGCCCTGGGGGCGGTTGCGGTCGTAGAACTCCAGGCGGTCGCGGACCACGGACACGCCGTCGAAGTGGCGGCTCTCGATGTAGTCGCTGAACTTGCCGTCCGTGATCGCCTGCGAGGCCCGGTTGTTCACCACGCCGTCCAGGTTCACCACCTCGTGGCGGCTGAAGTATGCCTGGTAGCCGGCATCGGTCGCGCCGATCACGATGCGGCCCGGGCGGTCCTGTCCCAGCTCGATCGAGTTCCGCAGCAGAGAGTGGTGCTCTTGCGGGTAGAAGTAACCGCTGCGCAGCGACCAGCACCCCACCACCGCGATCGCAGCCACCATCACGGCCGCCTGCGGCTTCCCGAGCCACTTCCCGCGCGCCAGGTGCGTCAGGCCGAAGATGGCGGCCGCCAGCAGCGGCGCCATGTGCCACACCTGCACGTACATCCGCACCAGGAAGTAGTAGGCGCAGAGCAGCACCACCGGGACGAGCCAGACCACCGCGGGGAGCTTGCTCAGCCGCCGCCGGATGAACGCCGCGTAAAAGATCGGCCCGAAGACCACTGCCAGCGCCCCCAGCATCATCGCCCGCTGCGTGTCCGTGGGCAAGGAGTACTCGTGGGGCTGGATCAACACGGCGGCCAGAAGCCGGTGGAGCGTGAAGCAGGCCGTGTTGTAGAAGGCGAACCGCAGGTACTCCTTGAGGCTGTAGTCCTTGATCAGGTAGTGGACATACTTGGAGAGCGCCGTCCCGGAGCACTGCATGATCGTGCCGAACTTCATGTAGCTCCAGATCAGCCACGGCGCCAGCACCAGGGTCGCCAGCGCGCCGCTGATCACCAGCTTCGGCAGCACGGACAGGCGCTTCATGTACAGGATAAGCGCGAACGCGGGGCCGGTAAAGAAGATCGCGTCCGTGCGCGCCAGCATCAGACATCCGGACGCCAGCCCGAACAGGACGAAGGAGCGCGTGGTGTTCGCCTGGTCTTCCAAGAGGTGAAGCACGGCGAAGAAGAAGCTGAACAGGCAGAGGAAGTAGAGCGGTGTCTCCAGCCCGGTGAGCGTGAGGTTGAGCGTCCACGGCGAGAACAGGTAGAGCCCCACCCCCAGCAGCGCCTGCGGCTCGGAGCAGCCCGCTCGTCGCAGCAGCCGGGAGAACACGAACCCGGCCAGGCCGTTGCACGTCACCGCGAGGAGCAGCGTGTGCAGCACGAACTCCCGGGTACCGGGCCGGAACAGGAACTGGTCGATGACCAGCAGCACCATCCAGAACGGGTGGTAGCCGTTGGTCGGCTCTCCCGGGCTGAAGGCGCTGCCGTATCCGAGCCGGATGTTCTGCGCGATCTTCAGGTAGTAGAACGTGTCATCCGGCATCAGGCGGCTGATCGCCGGGTCGAAGTGGCTGTAGAAGTAGCTGACCACGCCGAGCTGGAACAGCACGCCGGCGATCAGGCAGAGGCTGACCCAGATCCAATCCTGCCGCCCCTTCGGCGCCTCGAACTGCGTGGGCATGGCGGCCGGTTTCTGGGTAGCGCCGGGCGCCGGAAGAGTAGCGGACATCGCGGGAGTGTTCCTGTCGGCGCGTTAGGCGGCGTGGCCGCCCTGCTTGAACCAATCGACCAGCTTGCGGACGCCTTCGGTCTTGGAGATCTGCGGCTGCCAGCCGAACACGGCCGCGGCGCGCGCGATGTCCGTCACGTAGATCCGCTGATCACCGGGGCGCCAGTCCTCATAGGTGACCGGGATGTCGGTCTCGCACAACTGCTCCAGGTGCGCGATCAGCTCCCGCAGCGACACTGTGTTGGAAGGCCCGCCGCCGATGTTGAACACCTCGCCGGAGGTTACCGAGATCTGATCGGCGGCCGTGCTGAACGCGCGGACCAGGTCCTCCACGTACAGGATGTCCCGCACTTGGCGGCCGTCGCCGTAGATGTTCAGGCCGTGGCCGGCCAGCCCTTCGCGGGCGAAGTGCGCCACCCAGCCCTGATCTTCGTTGCCGCACTGGTGCGGCCCGTAGATGCAGCTCATCCGGAAGACCACGGTGCGCATCCCATAGATGCGGGAATAATCCCGCACGTACTGATCCGCCGCGCCCTTGGAGCAGCCGTAGGGCGAATGGAAGTCCAGCGTCCGCGTCTCCGGCACGCCGTTCGGGAGGTCCTCGTAGGAGTACCGGTCCCCGTCGCACACCACGTGCACGTCTTCCAGCCCGCCGTACACCTTGTTGGTGGAGGTGTAGAAAAGCGGCGCTTCCGGGGCGTGCTCGCGCGCCGCTTCCAGCACGTTGAGCGTCCCGAGCAGGTTGATGTCGAAGTCGGAGCGCGGGTCCCGGACCGAAGTGGTCACGGCCACCTGGGCGGCCAGGTGGAAGATCCGGTCGGCGCCGCGCACCGCCTCGGCGATGGACTCGGCGCGTCGGACATCCCCCTCAATCAGCCGTACGTTCTTACGCCTGGCCAGAAGCCAGCGGGCGTTGTCTTCCACCCCGGCGCGAGAGAGGTTGTCGAAGAGGACGACGTCGTTCCCGGCGCCGGCGAAGTGATCCGCGAGATTAGTACCGATAAATCCGGCGCCGCCGGTGATCAGGATGCGCATAACGTTGCTTCTTGAGCGGCTTTCTGTCGTTGAATCGTCGCTGCGGCCGTAACGAGGCCGAGCAGGAACCAGAACGGCTCCATGGTTCGAATGCTGTTAAAGGAAGCCGCGACCCCGCCCTGAATCAGGAGTCCCACGAACGCCGCGGCGAGACCAACCGAAATCATCTGAGCGAG
>JAJFMS010000137.1 GCA_020696885.1 Armatimonadota bacterium
CGGAGACGCAGCGGGACAGGGCTAAGGCGGACCTGCTGAGTTTCACGGCGCTCAACGCGCTTTCCTTCGAGGTGCTCGCCGGCCAGATCCTCATCCTGTTCGCCCGCAAGGTGGGTGCGTCGATCGAGGAGATCGGGCTGCTCGCCGCCCTTCTGCCGTTCGCCTCCGTCATCCAGCTTGGGGTGGCGCCGCTGGTGAACCGGTTTGGTCCCCGCCGCTTGATGCTCGCCGGGTGGGCCGCCCGCACCGCCGTGGCCGCGGTGCTCTTGTTGGTCCCGCTGGTTTCCGCGCGGGCGGGCACCGCGGCGGCCACGCGCATGCTACTGGCGGTAATGGGCGCCTTCTACCTGTGCCGGGCGCTGGGAATGAGCTCCTGGCTGCCGATGGTCCAGGAGATCGTGCGGCCGCCGGACCGCGGCTCGTACCTCAGCCGGCAGGAGTGGCTGCGGCAGGTGAGCATTGTGCTGATCGCCGTGGTGACGGCGATCTACCTGCTCGGCGCTCCGGACGTTACCCGCTTCCTCCACGTGATGACGGTAGGCGTGATCACCGCCGCCTGGAGCCTCTCTTACCTGTGGCGATTGCCGGACGTGGGGCTGGAGCCGCAAGCGGTGAGCCAGGACTACTTCCGCCGGGCCACGGCGCCGCTGCGGGACGGGGTGTTCCGCCAGTACCTGGCGTTCTCCGTGACCCTGCGGATGGTGCTCAGCGCCATCGCGCCGTTCCTGATCGTCTTCCTGCGCGAGGGGCTGCACCTGCCCACCTCCGGCGTCATCGCGATCAACACCATCGGCAGCTTTGGGGCGATTGCCACGCTGGGCGCCTGGGGACGATGGTCGGACCGCGTGGGCGCCAAGCCGGCGCTGGCCGCCAGCATCTGCGGCATGGCCGGCGCCCTCGCCCTCTGGAGCCTGACGCGCGGAGGGTCCGCGGGGATGTGGCTCGAGGCCGGTCTCGTCTCTATCACGCTCGGAATCTTCACCGCCGGCCTCACGGTAGCAATGTCCAAGTTCGAGCTGGGCTTCATCCCGCTCCAGGACCGGACCCATTACGTAGCGATGAACGTAACGGCGGTGGGGATCGGCAGCGCGATCGCCACGCTGCTTGCGGGCCAGCTCATCCACGCGCTCGCGTCCATCCACGTTCGGATCGGTTGGCTGGAATTAGACCAGTACCGCATCTTCTTCCTGATCGCGGGCGCACTGCTGTCCATCCCGCTACTCATCCGCACTACGCTTCCGGAGGAGCGGTCCCGCAGCATTCGGGCGCTAATGCGGCGAGCACTCGTGCGTCGCTCGGTGCAGGTGCGGCGGCTATTAACGAACGTGGGAAAGAGTGGCAATCAGGTGTAACGCAGGTGTAAGGAGTGAAAGAAGTGGGAACAATCCGCTCGGAATTGCGCCCGCTCGTCATCTCGCTGGGTGGCCGAACCCGGCCTAACTCGCGCGGTTGGGGCCGGATGCGTTGTTAGGGAAGCCGTCGCGCCAAGCCGGCAGACCCACACGATGCTGTCGGAATCATTGACGAGTAGAGCGGATCCTTCCCCTGCTACCTCAGGTGCACCTGGTTGTACCGGAGCGTGAGGATGAGGAATAATCCGGTCGGCAGGGGACCGGTGGATGAGACACCTATCTGCGTGCGCACCGTTAACGTGTTTCACCGGCAACGCTCAGCGGTTGTTTGTGAACTAGCGTGCCAGGGGATAAACGCTCAAAGGGCCGAAACGAATGTCAGTGGTAACAAACAATCGTGTATACGAGGCAGATTTCCCCGCGGAGCCGCAAGTGGTTCACGTGGTGCGCGAGCGAGTGGACGAGTTTGCTCGGCCGTTCGGTCTCTCCGAGGACGAGATGGATGCGTTCCGCGTTGCCCTCTCCGAGGCGTTCAGCAACGCCGTCTGCCACGGCTCCCCGCTTGGCCCGCGGAACCGCGTGCACCTTCGCTGCGAGGCGGATTCCAGCCAGCTCTCCGTGCAGATCACGGACGAGGGTGGCGGCTTCGTGCCCACGCGAATCGCGCTGCCGGATTTCGAGGAGTGGAAGACTTCCGGACGAGGCTTGTTCCTGATGTTCGAGCTGGTGGATCAGGTGGAGTTTGAGCTGGTGCCCGGGGGCACGCGGGTCAAGCTGATCAAGCGCCTCCCGCCCCGTGATCGGACCGAGGTCTCTGAAGCGGTCCCGGTTCCGCTGGCTCGCGCCGAGGTGCTGCGCTTCGCCACTGCATAGCGAACGCGCACGGAATGGACTATGGGGAATGCGAGGGCCTCGGGCTCTCGCATTCTTGCTGTACGGGTACTCCCGCCGCGGCAGCCGCGGGCGGAAATACGTCGCCGCGCGGTGTTCCACCGGAACCACTCACCACTCACCACTCACCCTTCACGGCTCCAAGCGCTCGACCGGAGCGCTCTCCTGCCAGAGCGCATACCGCCGCTCCGGAAAGACTCGCGTAAACGCGAGGTCCCAGAACGTCGCGGCGGCTCCCACCACGAGAATCCACCACGTGAGGCAGGCCGCGAGCCAGAAGGTTGGCTCGGGGTGTGCACGTCCCGCGCTGCATCCGGCGCCTACCACTGCGGCGACGCCACCGAACGCTAACGGGAGCGCAACGGTGAGCAGGCCGTACGACCATGCATGAGCAAGGGCGAGGCGGTGGTTGATCACGCCGCTCCAGAGGCTAAGCGCAGTGCATAATCCCGCCCAGACCAACCCCGCAACCATCGCGCCAGCCACCAGGAAGCCGTACTTGAGATCTGCGCAGAGCAGCAGACCGGCCAGCAGCACCAACGGAACCAGCCCCGCAAGCAACGGCGCGACCCGCGCGGCCAACTGGGCGCGGAGGCTCTCCTGGTCGGGGAGCCGCTCTCGGACCAGCACCGTCAGCGAGGGGAGCTCGTAGCGGGCCCGCAAGAGCGTGAGCACGAACGGGGGGACGAGCCAATGACTGCACACCGAGAGGATCACCGCACCCACCAACAGCCAGGAGCGGTACTCGAACTGCGGCGCGTAACTGGCCGCGGCCAACGGTAAGCTGCGCTCCCAGCGAGTGTGAGCCACCACAAACGCCGCCACGTACAGGCTGCTGCACGAGACGAGGAGCAGCGTCCAGCGCCAGCGACCCTGGCGCCGTAGATCGTGCCGGAACACCGGGTTTCGGAACAGGTCGAGCAGCGGGCGCATGGGCGGGAGATTATTCGTGGGCGACGATGAAGCCTTCGTCGCCGGGCAGCGCGACGAGGTGAGTGCTACCTGTGAGGATAGCGAGGTAGTCGTGAGCTGTCCGCTCTTCCCCGGCCTGGAACCACTTGAACTCGAAGCCGCAGGAAGGGCAGAGGTCACCCTGGACCTGGGAGACCTCAACGGTGACGCCGCACTGGGGGCAGGGGAAGGTGACGGACGTAGGTGGCACGGGAGTCTCCGCAATGTGAGGGCGCACGGGGCGTGGGGCGGCACGGGGGTAGCCGGGACCCTATGATAGAATACTTCGTGCCCGGCAGCCGACCCTGCCGGCGTGCGCAAACCGCCACTTCCGAGGGGTTTTGATGGCTGGACTGAGCCTGGCTGAAGTCGATCACGTGGCCCTGCTGTCGCGCTTGCGTCTGACGGATGAGGAGAAGGCCCGCTTTGCGGAGGACCTCAACGTCATCCTTGAGCAGAGGAGCTGCTGAGCGAGGCGCCCGAGGCCCGCGACGAGTTCTTCGTGGTGCCCCGCGTCGTCGAGACCTGATCTTGTCCTTACTTCCGATCTTCGTTTTACGCATTCCGAACTAAGACTGATGGCAGAGCTCTGGGAACTGGGAGCGCGCGAGCTGCGCGACAAGATCGCTGCGGGCGAGGTGTCCTGCCGCGAGGTGGCGGACGCGCACCTCGGCCGAGCCGAGCTGGTGGATGGGGATGTCCGCGCGTTCGTCACCCTGACGACGGAAGCGGCGCTGGAACAGGCGGACCGGTGGGACCAGGCCCGCGCGGCCGGGGAAGAGCTGCCCCCGCTCGCCGGTGTGCCGGTGGCCCTGAAGGACAACTTCTGCACCCGCGGAATCCGCACCACCTGTTCGTCGCGCATCCTCGGCAACTGGAAGCCGCCCTACGACGCCACGGTCACCACCCTGGTGCGAGAGGCGGGAGGCGTGCTCGTCGGCAAGACGAACATGGACGAGTTCGCCATGGGCTCCTCCACGGAGAACAGCGGCCTCTTCGCCACGCGCAACCCGTGGGACCTGGAACGGGTGCCCGGCGGCTCCAGCGGCGGGTCCGCCGCGGTGGTCGCGGCCCGTATGGCGCCGCTTTCCCTGGGCAGCGATACCGGCGGCTCGATCCGCCAGCCTGCCGCCCTCTGCGGCGCAGTGGGTGTGAAGCCCACGTATGGCCGGGTGAGTCGCTACGGCCTGGTGGCCTACGCCTCGTCGCTGGACCAGATCGGGCCGTTCGCCCGGACGGTGGAAGACGCCGCGCTGCTCCTGAGCGCCATCGCCCGGCACGACCCGCTGGACAGCACTTCCGCGCCGCTGGAGACGCCGGACTACACCGCGGCGCTGACCGGCGACGTCCGCGGGCTGCGGATCGGCGTGCCGAAGGAGTACTTCGCCGAAGGCATCCACGACGACGTCCGGAGAAGCGTTGAAGCAGCGCTGGACGTGTACCGGGAGCTGGGCGCCATCATCGAGGAGACCTCGACCCCGCACGCCGAGTACGCCCTGGCCTCCTACTACGTCATTGCGCCGGCGGAAGCCAGCAGCAACCTGGCCCGGTACGACGGCGTGCGGTACGGCACCCGGGACCTGCGGTCGGACGACGTGATCGGGATGTTCGAGCTGACCCGCGACCAGGGCTTCGGAGCCGAAGTCAAGGAGCGGATCATGCTCGGGACTTATGCGCTCAGCGCCGGGTATTACGACGCCTACTACGAAAAGGCGCTCCGCGTGCGGACGCTGGTGAAGCAGGACCTGGACCGGTGCTGGGAGCGGTTCGACGTGCTGCTGACCCCGACTTCGCCCGAGGTGGCGTTCCGGATCGGTGAGAAGGCGGACGATCCGCTCGCTATGAAGCTGAGCGACATCTGCACGATCCCGATCAACATGGCCGGTACCTGCGCCGCCAGCATCCCGTGCGGATTCTCGAATGGCCTTCCGATCGGCCTCCAGATTATCGGCCGTCCATTCGAAGAGGCGACGATGCTCCGGGCCGCACACGCCTATGAGCAGGCGACGGAGTGGCACCAACGGGTCGCGCCGGTTTAGAACCAGGTGTCGGCGCGTCTAGCGATTGGACGGTGAGAGGCGTGGGCGCGGCACTCTACCGGGCGCTCCCGGTGTTGGGTGTTGGGTGTTCGGTGTTGGGGACATACGGCGATCTAGTAGAACGGGTAGCATAGCGCCTCGTGCGCGTGGAGAGTTGGACCAGCCATGGCCAGCACTCCTCGGGCTTCGGCGGGGGTCGTCGCCGGCGCTGTAGGGCCGAGGCGGGATCAGTTCCCGAGGATCGGCCGAACCTTCCCCGCGCATCGACCCGCTCGCGGGTACCCCGCTATGCTACGGCTCTCAAAGGGAGCTTTCCGAAACTAGCAAACCTCGTTAGCAAGCGGACGAGGCCCTGAAGGTTTTAATGATGGGTGTTGAAACAACGATGGAAGCACCGGTGCGCGTCCAGGCGGTAGTGGGCATGGAAGTCCACGCGGAGCTGCTCACCGAGAGCAAGATGTTCTGCGGCTGCGGGACCCAGTTCGGCGCGCCGGCTAACAGCCAGTGCTGCCCGGTGTGCGTGGGGCTGCCCGGCAGCCTGCCGGTGCCGAACCGGCTGGCGGTAGAGCACGTGGTGCGGACAGCGCTGGCGCTCAACTGCACCATCAACCGGCACAGCATCTTCCACCGGAAGAACTACTTCTACCCGGACCTCCCCAAGGCGTACCAGATCAGCCAGTACGACATCCCGATCGGCAGCGACGGGTACCTGGACGTCCAGGTGAACGGCGAGCTGAAGCGCGTGCGGATCCGCCGCGTGCACCTGGAAGAGGACACCGGGAAGCTGCTCCACGCGGAGCCCGGCACCTCGTTCGTGGACTACAACCGCTCCGGTGTGCCGCTGATGGAGATCGTCACGCAGCCGGATATCCACTCCGCCGACGAGGCCCGCGAGTACCTGATGGCGCTCCGGCGCATCCTGGTCTACATCGGCGCCAGCGATGGCCGGATGGAGCAGGGGTCGCTGCGGTGTGAGCCCAACATCTCGGTCCGCCCCGTGGGCACCGATGAGCTGAACGCCAAGTCTGAGCTGAAGAACCTGAACAGCTTCCGGGTGGTGCACCTGGGCATCCAGTACGAAACCGCTCGGCAGTCGCTGGCGATGCAGAAGCAGCGCGGCACCGACTACGGCGCTACCGCCACCATTCCCGGCCCGCCGCCGATGAAGGTGGACCTCGGCGACCTGGGGCTCACCCAGGAGACGCGTCGATGGGACGAGCCGAACCTGAAGACGGTGTCGATGCGCTCCAAAGAATACGCGCACGACTATCGCTACTTCCCCGAGCCGGACCTGGTGCCGCTGTACTTCGATGACGCGTGGGTCGAGCGCGCAAAGTCCGAGCTGCCGGAGTTACCGGAAGCCCGGCTCCGCCGCTACACTGAAGAGTTCGGCCTGCCGGAGGCGGACGCGGCAGTGCTGCTGGACGAGCGAGCCGTGGCCGAGTACTTCGATGCAGCCGTGGCGGGTTACGGCGGCGACGCGAAGAAGGTGGCGAACTGGCTCCAGGGCGATTGGATGCGCCTGTTCAACGCCGGTGGCCACAACTGGGATGCGGTGAAGGTTCGCCCCGAGCACCTTGCGCAGCTTGTGAAGCTGGTGGACGACGGGAAGATCACCGGCAAGATCGCCAAGGACCTGTTCGAGACGATGTGGGAGACCGGCCGCTCGCCGGAGGAGCTGGTCAAGGAGCAGGGGATCGAGGTGGTGGGCTCGGAAGACGCGCTCAACCCGATCCTGGACCAGGTGTGGACGCGCAGCGCGAAGCTAATCGCCGACATCCTGGAGAAGGGCCAACACGGCAAGATCAACGCGATCGTCGGCCAGGTGATGGGCGCTACCAAGGGCCAGGCCGATCCGGCGCTGGTGCAGAAGCTGGTGCGCCAACGGCTGGGGCTCGATTAGGAAGTAATGGAGTAGTGGAGTGTTGGAGTGGTAGGGGAGTAGCCAATACTCCGTTACTCCAACACACCACTACTCCTGGGATTTCGAGGATCCCGTTCGGGATCAGATCAGAGGCTTTGAATGCTGCTACAGGGAAAGCGCATCCTCGTCATGGGGCTGCTGGACACGCGGAGCTTCGCGTGGGCGATCGGCACGCGGGCCGCGGCGGAAGGCGCCGAGGTCATCTACACGGTCCAGAATGAGCGCTTCCGGGACGTGCTCCTGCGCCGCTCGTTCAAGTCCGAGGGCCTCAACATCGAGGACTACAAGATCCTGCCGTGCGATGTCACGAAGGACGAGGAAGTCCAGGCGCTATTCCAGTCGATCGAGGGTCCGCTGGATGGTCTGGTGCACAGCGTGGCCTACGCGAACCCGAAGACCTGCCTGGCCGAGACGATGTTCGAGGCCCCGCGCCAGGACGTGCTCACCGCCTTCGAGATCAGCGCCGCGAGCCTGGTGTTCGTAGCGGGCGCGGCCCGGGAAAAGTTCACTCGCGGGGGGTCCATCATCGCGCTGTCGTTCGACTCGCAGAACGTCTACCCCAACTACAACTGGATGGGCGTGTGTAAGGCAGCCCTGGAAGCGTGCGCTCGCTACCTGGCGCGCGACCTGGGTTCCATCGGCGTCCGCGTGAACAGTCTTTCCGCTGGCCCGCAGAAGACGATGGCGGCCACGCACATCCCCGGCTTCAGCCGGATTGCGAACGAGTGGCCGGGCCGCTCCCCGATTGGGTGGGACCTGGACGGCGACCGCGATGCCGTGGGCGACAGCGCGGTCTACCTGCTAAGCGATCTCTCCAAGCGGGTGACCGGAGAGCTCCTCCACGTGGACGGCGGCTTCCACTGCACCGGCGTGAAGATCCGCGAGGATTAGTCGGAAATCACCACAACGACACGAAGGCACCAAGAGGGTCTTCGGAAGGATAGGCTACACTCCGTACCGGTTGTGCTGACTGGCATGGAGCGTGCCTAACTGTAATCCATAGTTCCGAACACGCGCTGGGAGAAGGTTCCTTCGCCTCTCTTCGTGGCCTTGTGTCTTTGTGGTTACAAATCGGGCGGCACTAGGCTTCCAGGCCGTGCAGGCGCCGATAATCCGCGATCAGGTCGTCGATGGGCGGTTCACTTCGGTGCGATCCGGGGCCTAGCGGGTCCTCGACCGGCTCTCCCAGCAGCACCCGGAACGTGGCGTCGACCGACCACGCCAGTGCCTCGTGATCGTAGCCGCCCTCCAGGCTGAACGCGAGGCGGCCGTCGCAGAGCTCGTTGGCGAGGTCCTGGAGCAGCGTCACCCACTGCCCGAAGCCGGAGACCGAGACACACATCCGGATGGAGTTCAGGTAGGCGGTGTTGGCCCAGTGCGAGTCGTAGCCTGCAGAGACCAGGATCAACTGCGGCCGGTACTCCCGCGCCACCGGCACCAGCATCTCATGTAGTGCGTACAAGTGCCCGGCGTCCGCCACTCCGGCGGGGAGCGGCACGTTCACGGTGGTGCCGATCCCTGCTCCCGCCCCGATCTCCCGGGCGGCGCCGGTGCCCGGGTAGGCCGGGTATTGGTGCATGGAAAAGTAGAGCACGGACGGGTCTTCGTAGAAGATCTCCTGGGTGCCGTTACCGTGGTGTACGTCGAAGTCGACGAGGAGCACCCGGTTGAGTCCGTGGGTGCGCACCGCATGCCGTGCGGCTATCGCCGCGTGGTTGAGCAGGCAGAACCCCATTCCCTCGGCGATGCAGGCGTGGTGACCGGGCGGGCGGATGAGGGCGAAGGCGGACGGCACCTCGCGGCGCAGCACGGCGTCTACCGCCCCGATTGCGGCGCCGGAGCCAGCCAGCGCCGCGTCCCAGGACCCGGCGCTGAACGGGGTGTCGCCGGTGAGCCAGCCGCCGCCGCGCTCCGCGTAGTAACGGATCAGCTCCACATAGCGGGGATCGTGGACGGCTTCAACCGCCGCCAGCGGCGCCGGCTTGACCGGAAGATGCTGGAGACGGTCCCAGAGGCCCCGCTCGCGCAGCAGCGCCACCACGGTGCTGATCCGGGCGGCCGTTTCGGGATGCCGGCCGGTATCGTGCTCCAATACCACTGGGTCGTAGAGAATCCCCGGCGTCATAGTCCCCTCGCTGCGCTCCGGCCCGGGGTCCTGCCCCCAGGTCCATCTACTTATCGAGTCTACGTAAACTACCCTAAACCCGTGTCCGGATCCACCGGTTTCCCACCGTTCGTTTGATTACTCGTAGCGTAGCCGTAGGCTCGAAGTGGGTAGAATCCCGGTGATGAGCGTAGCACGCCCCAAGCAGATCCTATCCGTGGACGGTCGTCGCAGGGCGCAGGCGGCCTGGATACGGGAATTGCCCAGCGACCTCCACCGCGAGCTGCTGGGGCCGGCGGACTTGGACCGGCTGCTCGCGCTCTGCGAGCGGTTCCTGCAGGCCCGCTCGCCGGAGACGATGGTCGAGATCGAGGCCGAAGCCTACCGGCTCGCTCGGGAAGTGGAAGCCCGCGTGGGGCACGAAGCGACCCTCCGGTGCCTCCGGGACGGGCTGGCGATGGCGCTGGCGCGCCTGGTGGGCGAGGCCGAGGGGATGGCTACCCCGCTGGCACGGATTGTGGCACGGGTGAGCGATGCCACGTGGACCGCACACACGGACCTGCTTGAAGCCACCATCTTCCGCCAGCGCGAAGATCGCATCCGTCACGAGTTGACGCTCGCCAAGCGGATTCAGGAGCGGCTACTGCCGCGCACGGTCCCGGAGGTCCCCGGCTTCGACATCGCCGGTCGGGTCCTGCCCGCGGCGGAGATCGGCGGCGACTACTGGAGCTGCCGGGAGTATCCCGAGGATGACATCGTCACGTTCAAGCTGGCGGACATCACGGGACACGGGATCGCGGCCGCCACGCTGGTAGCCGCGGTGAAGTTCATCAGCGGCGGCTACTACCGAGCCGCCAAGACCGCCGCCCAGGTGATGGAGCGCACAAACCAGGTCCTGGTGCGGGAAACGCCCAACGAGATCCTCGTCACCATGGTGTACGGCTGGCTCTACGTCCACAGCCGGGAGATGTCCATCGTCAACGCGGGCCATTCCCCAGTGCTGCACTACCACCGCGGGGCGTTCCGGTCGATTGCGCCCACGGGGATCGCCCTGGGAATGATGCCGACCCGGTACCGCGAGACGCGGGTCACGATGGAGCCCGGCGATCTGCTGTTTACCTGCTCGGATGGCGTGACGGAGCCGAATGCCGCGGCGGCGTTGGGCGAGCAGTGGGTTCGCGACCGCCTGACGCAGTGGCATACCTATACCGCCGCGGAGATTACAGACCGTATCCTGGACGCCGCCCTATGCGCCTACGGCAAGCCGCTAGACGATATGTCCGTGCTAGCGGTGAAGTGCACCGGATAGGGTTGGGTGGGAGGAGGTCGCCTCCCACCCTGAGATCCATTTCAGACCAGGCCCGATTCGCCCCACTTCGCGGCCATAGCCACGTCGGACTCGCCCTGCAGTTCCCGGGCGCGGGCTTCCACGCGGCCGGCTCGCTCCTGGGCCTTCCGGCTCTGCTCCTCGCGGTACTTCTCGAAAAGGCGGCGCACGCGGCGGTCTTTCACGCCCAGGATCTGGGCGGCCAGCATCGCGGCATTCTCCACGTCGTTGAAGCCGACGGTGGCCACCGGAACGCCAGGCGGGGTCTCCAACGTGGAGAGCAGGGCCGCGAACTCCTTGCTCACGGAGTTGTCTTCCACCGACCGCAGCGGGATGCCGACCACGGGAAGGCAGGTATACGAGGCCACCATACACGCCAGCTCGTTGGTGCCGCCACTGCCGGCCAGGATCACTTCGTACCCTTTAGACTCGGCCTGGATCCCGTATTCCCGGACCTGGTCCGGAGTTCGATAGGGGGAGAGAGCGGTCATCTCGAACGGGATCCCCAGGTCACGCAGCGTAAAGGCGGCCTGTTCCATAAGAGGCAGGTCTTTCTCGCTGGACATGATAATACCGATCTGCGGGATACGCTGATAAGCCATCG
>JAJFMS010000138.1 GCA_020696885.1 Armatimonadota bacterium
CACGGGGCTTGGTGTGGGAGCGGAAACTGCTGCGAAATGGCCTTCGGCAACCGGCGCCCGCGGCTTACCGGTCAGGCAGGGCGCGGCGAACAGCCCCGCGGAGGCGTAACGGCAGAAAGGGCCGCCTTCCGTTCGAAAGGCGGCCCGTACTGGTCGCTTGTGGGTGCGCTCCGCTGGTTCAGAATGGAATGCCCCCAAGGGGCATGCGGCGTCCTGCCACTAGTGAAGTGCGATCAAATTGGCTACCAGAGCCGCTTGAACGCTAGATCTGGAAACAGCCTCCCTGCTATCCAGATCGCCCCGTCGAGCAAGGGACCTTCCAAGATGAAGGCCAGCAGAACACCCGCTAGGACCAGGAGCCAGGTTGGGATGGACTGCCAAGTGAACCGCAGGCGGGGCTTCGATTGCTCGTCGGGCATGATGTGTATGGCGAAGAGCCTTAGTGAATCAGGAGGAACGTGCCGTCCGGGCGGGCCGCAGCCGCTGCGAGACCCCACACCGGGATGCCGCCTTCCTGACGGCCCTGGCTGGTGGGGCGACCGGAGGCGTCGTAGAGCTGCCAGGCCAGGGAGCCGCCGCGGTTCCACCCGGTGCCTTCGGTCCAGGCGAACAGCACTTCACCGTTCCCATTGACGGCGAGCACCGGGTGTTTCCGGGTGCCGCCTGCCCCGGGTGCGGAGACCGGCGGCGCGAACTGTGCGGTGCCCGGCTGCACGCGAGAGAACTTCACCTGCCCCTGCGTCTCCCAGGCAGCCACGAGCGCTCCTCCACCCTCGGCGAAGGCTTCGCTGCTCATCGGGCAGGCGTCGATCGGCCATGGGTCCACGCGGCGACCCCGGAAAGTGCGACCGCGGTCCGTGGAGACGAGCAGCACCATGTCACGCTGCGTCCGGTTGGACGACATCCGGTATTGCACGTACAGCGTGCCCTTGCTATCGACGAACGCCTCCGTACTGCAGCAGGGACAGGCGCCGGTGGGCTCCGACCATGCCGCCAGCTCGGGGGTGAACCGCTCGCCGTCGTTGCCGGACCGGGCGATCCAGAGCTGGCGCCGGTCTTCACCGGCACTCTTCGCGCCGGCGGTGGCGGCCTGCCAGGCCACGTAGACGTTGCCGGCCGGATCCGCCGCGATGCCCGGTCCACCGTCCAGAGCGGCCGTGCCCTGCATCAGGTTTCGCTGGGGCTCGAACGCGGCGCCGGCTTCGTTCAGCCGGCTGTAGAGGAGCGGCGCGCTGTCATCGGGGCCTCGCGCGCCGGACTGCGCCGAGCCGAACCAGACCACGTGGACCCGCCCCTTGCGGCCGAGGGCAAGCTGGGGTCCCCGGATCGTGCCGGTGGCCACGGCGCTCCCCGGCTTGCTGTTCACCCGCAGCGGCGTGGTCCAGGCGGAGCCGCTGCGTCTGGCGTAGTAAACGTCGGAGGCGCTTGCCGGACCTTTGAGATAGACCAGGTGGACGACGCCCGCAGCGTCCGTAGCCGCCTGGCATTGAAGGCCGCCGTCCGGGGGCCGGACCAGCTCGATCTTCGGTCCGGCCGCGGCTGCCGGCGGCGCCAGGCGCGCACCGATAACCCCGGCGCCGACGGCGACCAGGCCGGCAAGGGCGAGCAGCGAAAGGGAGATTTTCATGGCAGACCTCCAGGTGGAGCCGACGGGGCGATCACGCCGATCCACTTCGAGGTGCAATGCCATGCCTCCTCCAACGCGTGACCTGCCACGGGACGGCCTCGCCGCCGCCGAAGGTGATCGAAATCACACGGAACCGGGTTTTGGGGACCGGGTCTGGATGCCCAACACCCCAACGCACCCCAAAGGGCGAGCAGGGCCCGCCCGGCGATCCCCGCTGTGGCGAACCGATAGGAAAATCACCTGTGAATAAAACTCTGCTCCTGGCGGGCCTGGCTGTAATGATAATCGGTGGTGCCTCGGCGGCGCAGGCACACGATGGCGATGGGCGCGGCGGCTCTTATGGGGACCGTGGCGGCTATGGCTACTCCTCGCGGACCAACGACCGTGACTACCGGTTCGGTGGGCGCGGCGGCCGCGACGGCTGTGACAGCGGTCGTTCGGGCCGCTACGACAACGACCGCCGCGGCGGTCGCCGGAGCGCGCATCAGCACTCCGCCAGTTGCGGCTGGGGCCGCGGCAGCTACTCCGGCCGCGATGGTTATTCGGGCCGAGACGGCTACTCGGGACGCGACAGCTACTACGATCGGGACGACCGGCGCAGCGATCGCTACGACAACGACTACCGCGGCAGCCGCTCCGGGCGCATCGCGCGCTAATCGCCGCAGCGAGCGGGCATGAAATCAGGACCCCGGAGGCGCCCAACAGGTGCTCCGGGGTCCTTTTTGTACCGTCGTACCGGTGAACGGGCCTCCCGGAAATTGCCCGCGAAACACGCGGAAAAGCACGAAAGGGATAGAGGCCGGAGGAGCACCTCCGCTCTCTGTCCATCACTGTGGCTGCCGAACGAAGCGTATGGAGTGCGAGGCTTCCAAGCCTCGCAACCTCCCGCACCGGGGACCACTGCGGAGCTTGGAAGCTCCGCACTCCATAGACGTCGCTCAGCAGCCGCGGTGATAGCCCCGAGAGGTGTGCGGCCTATGCTTTCTCGTGCTTTTGCGTGTTTCGCGGGCGATTCGCCGTTAGCTCTCCACCGGCTCCCCGCCGTTCGGATGGAGGACCTGCCCGGCGATGTACGACGAGTCCCGTGACGCCAGGAAGACGTAGCAGGGCGCGATCTCGGCTGGCTGGCCCGCTCGGCCCATCGGGGTATCGCTGCCGAACTTCGCTACCTCTTCCGCCGGGAAGGTCGACGGGATCAGCGGCGTCCAGATCGGTCCGGGGGCCACGGCGTTGACGCGGATGCCCTTCGGGGTGAGCGTCGCGGCCAGGGAGCGGGTGAACGCTACGATGGCGCCCTTGGTGGCGGCGTAGTCCATCAAGTGGTCGCTGCCCCGGTAAGCTGTGACGGAGGTGGTGTTGATGATGGCGGCGCCTTCCTTGAGGTGCGCCATCGCGGCCTTCGCCATATAGAAGTAGCCGAAGATGTTCGTGCGGAACGTCCGCTCCAACTGGTCTGCGCTGATCGCCTCCAGGGTCTCCTGCGGGTGCTGCTCCGCCGCGTTGTTTACGAGGATATCCAGGCCTCCCAGCTCCCGGGCTACCCGGTCGACCGCCTGCCGGCAGAAGCCTTCGTCACCCACGTCCCCGGCGATCGCGAGGCAGCGGCGCCCGTACTGCTCCACCAGCTTCCGGGTCGCTTCGGCATCCTCGTGCTCGTTCAGGTAGAGGATGGCCACGTCCGCGCCCTCTTTCGCGTAGCAGATCGCCACTGCCCGGCCGATCCCGCTGTCACCCCCGGTGATGAGCGCCACCTTACCCTGCAGCTTCCCCGCCGCGCGGTACTCCGGATCGTCGACCAGCGCCTGCGGCTGCATCGGCGCCTCCCGCCCGGGCTGCTGGTCCTGATGCTGGGGTGGGAATTCCTTCGGCTGGTCCTGCAGCGTGATTTGCTGCTCGTCGAGCTCTTCCTGGGTCTGCTCTCGCACCGACATGCTTGACACTTCTCCCGTGGATTTCTGTGCGGTGCCGAGGTGCTCCCGCTCACCGCGTCGTTCCGTTTAACGGGAGGACTGTACCTCGCAGGAAAGATGCTAAACGTGCCGCCGGATACCGGCGGATCCGGGAGGCGACTGAGCCGGGCCGGGACTGGTAAGCTTTGGAGGTATTCGTTCACCCACCGAGGTCTCCATGCGGTTCCGTCATTCGCTTGCAGTTGGCGCGCTCGTCTCCTTAACGACCTTCGTTGCGCACGCGGCTCCCGTCCGTCCGCGAGTGGTGGCTCCGAAGAAGGCTGGCGCTCCCAGCCGTCCGCTCGCCGGTGAGTACGTTAGCTTTCCGCAGTTGGGCGTGGCCTTGCGGAGACCGGCCGGGTTTGTACGGTCCGAGGCGTGGCAGGGCTTCGGGCTCGAGGCACAGCGAGCGTCCGTGATGGTGGTGCGGATGAGTGCGCCATTCACCGAGGTGAGCGGCGGGTTCACCGCGGAGAACATGAAGCCGCGCGGGATGGACCTGGTCAGCGCCACGCCGCGGGAGGTCGAAGGGCTGAAGGGGGTGCTCGTCTACTTCACAATGACCGCGGGTGGGACGAAGTGGGACAAGTGGAGCCTGGTGTTCGGTGATGCCTCGCGTACCGTGATGATCACCGGCACCTTCCCGAGCGAGCTGCGACCCTCGTTAGCAGGGCCGGTGAAGGCGAGCCTGGAGAGCACTCGCCTGGAAGCGGGTGGCGCCGTGGCCGAGGAGCTCCCGTTCCAGATCACCGGGTCGCCGAAGCTGAAGCCGGCTGCGGCGATCACCGGCTCACTCTGCTACACCCGGGATGGCTCGGTTCCGGCGAAGACGCCGGAAGATCCGTTCTTCATTGCGGCGCCGTCGCTTTCCAAGTTGCCGGTGCTGGACCCGCGGCGCTACTCCGAGGCACGCCTGCGGGAGACGGAGCAGACCCGCGTGACCGAGGTCACGTCCCACGAGCCGATTACCATCGACGGCCTGGAAGGATACGAATCGCTGGCGGAAGCGACGGACGCCAGGTCCGGCACCGCTCTCCTCGTGTATCAGGTGATGCTGTTCGATAACGGCTTCTATTACCTGATGCAGGGACAGGTGGGGAGCAAGCTCAGAGCGGAGTACCTTCCGGAGTTTCAGGCGATGGCCCGGAGTTTCCGCCGGAAGCTCCGGCCTGCCCGGTAGCGGTGGGTGTTCGGTGTTCGGCTGGGATTTTAGCGATCGGTCGGTTCGGGGGACGGGCTACGCCGCGGTGCGCGCACCTGGCCGCGGGGACGGGGGCGGGGCGCCGGTGGGGTGCTGGGGGTGCCGAACCGCTTGGCGGAGCGTACTTTGGCTGCGGCCGCTTCCACGTCGCGGTCTCGCGGGGGCGCCGTGGTAACCAGGGAGTCGAGGAGCTCACGAGCCACCACCGCCACCTGGTCGACCGCGCGTTCGAAGGCGGCTTCATTCGCTTTGGAGGGCCGGCTGCTCCCGCTGAGCTTGCGCACGAACTGGAGGGACGCCGCGCGGATCTCGTCGTCGTTGGCGGGTGGCTCGAAGTTGAAGAGGGTCTTGATATTCCGGCACATCCACGTCACTCCCCGGTTCGCTTCCAGGACCTGATCCACGGGCCGACAGCTTCAGCGCGGCTCGTTCCGGTCGGACTTCTTTAGATCTTTGAGCGCTCGATTAGCCTTACGCTCGATGCGCCGGGTCTGAACCGAGCAGGGCAGAGCTCCCAGGCGGCTGTGCCGGAGCCATGCCGCTGCGAGCAGCCCCAGGACCGTGACCACCCCGGCTATCAAGAGCAGCAGGAACAGGGTGCCGACGACCACCCGCAGCAGCCAATACGCGACGAGCGAGCCTACCAGCACTACCAAGACTGCTTGCCAGAGCTTCATCGGCTTGGCCTCCGTGGACCTCGTTCCCGAGGTGGATTCTAGCAGCAGACCGGTCGCGCGCACAGTCGCGGCTGTCCGGAAGTGCGCGGGGTGGTACGACACTGGGCCGTGCGGGCAGGGTGCCGCACGGCCCAGTGTCTAGATACCGCCCAGGGGTAGTTCTAGCGAGGCTGTGCCTCAGACCGACGAGGCGTGTTTCTCATCCTTGACGACTACCGCCCCCGGGATCCCCCCCGGCCCTAGTCGGTAGCCCCCACCCTCCCGCGAGGTGAGCCTGCGCTTCGCCCTTTCACGTCCCGGCAAAAGACGCCGGGACTAACGGGCGGCTTGGCGTGCGTGTTCAAGAGCAAGTATCCGCGCCCGAGGGTGCGGATCGTCTTCCACAAGACGAGTCGCGGGTGGGGGCAACCGCCGTCGAGCCAGCCCCCCGTCTGGGGGGCTCACACGAGGCGCCGCCCCGGCGCCGGGTGTCGTGTACTATCGAGAACGGAAATCTGACCCAACTGCGCCGACTTGGGTCCCCAAGACCCCTAGCGGGAGGCCGCTCGGGCCTCTCGCTCGCCGCCCAGGGTGATGCGGCTCACGTAGATCTGGGAGCGACCGTCCTCGTCGTTCCGCTGCCAGGCCAGGAGCAGGTTGCCGTCTGAGGCGAGCGTCAGGGAAGGGAACACCACGTCCCGGCCGGAAGGCACGAGCGCCAGCGGGAGCGGCTTGACGCCCGGCGTGCTGCTGATGCGCGCCAGGTGGATGCCGCCGCCGTCCCAGGCGATGTAGGCCGCGGCGTCCGGTCCCAGCACCAGCCGGGGGTGGGTGCCCTCCGCCAGGAAGAGCGGCGCGGCGCTGAACTTCCCATCCGCATCCGCGCGCCGGTACATCACCTTGTAGGTAGCACCCGTGGAAGCGCCGAGCGCGGGATTGCCGCTCACCGCTGCTCCCGTCATCCAGGCCGTATGGAGCCGTCCCGGAGCATCCAGCGCCATGGAAGGGCCGTTGAACGGGCAGGCGGGGATCATCCAGCGGTACGACTCGATCGGCTTCGGCACGGTAAAGGTGGCGCCGCCGTCCGCGGAGCGGGCCAGGAAGATATCCCGCATGTCATGCACGTCGTTGCGGTACGACACCACCAGCCCCTGCTTGGGGTGAGTGGTCAGCGCGATGCGGCAGCAGTGGCAGATGCCGGTTTCCTGGCCGGCCGTGGCATCCACGTTGCGGGCGAACGTTTTGCCCCCGTCGGTGGAGCGGGTCACGAAGACGCGGCTGAAATCCGGCCGCTCCGGGCTCTGCAGGCGCTTGTCCAGCCAGGCTACGTACAGCGTGTTCCGCTCGCCGATGGCCAGGGTGGGGAAGCGGTGCTCCGCGCCCTCGGGATCGTCGTTTACACGGACCGGTGCGGAGAACGTCTTGCCGTCGTCGGTGGACGTGGCGAGGTAGATGTTCAGGTTGCCGGGCCGTGGGGGCGGGCCTCCCTTACCGGTTCGGCCGGGCGCTGCACCGGTGGTCCCGCCTCCTGCGGCGCCCGCCGGGGTAGTGCTACCACCGGCGGCGTGCGCGCCGTGGGCCGCTCCTTTCACCTTGTAGGAACCGGCCACCCAGGCCACGTAGATGCGGCCCGTGCCGTCCACCGCGATGCTGGGGCCGTTCTCCGCGCCGAGATCCAGGTCCATGGCCTCGGTGCTCAGGCGCGTGGGCGAGCCAAGCCGCAGGCCCTGGTCCAGTACCGCGAAGCGGACGGAAGTTTTCTCTCCCTCACGCTCCGCGAACGCCAGGTACGCCCCGCCTCCCGGCCGCGCCACCAGGCACGGCTTCTCACAATCGCCGGTGGGGGTGACCAGCACGGCCGCCCCGGCCCGCATCGCCGGGGTCGCCGGTCGCGCGCCGGCAGCCGGCCGGGCGACCGGAGCCGCCCCGGCGCCGGCCACGGCGCCAAGCAACAGTGCGGCACCAGCCGCGAGCGGGGAGCGGGAGGGTCGTGTCATCAGTTCGTGTCCCACATGATGTCGGTGTAGTTCGGGTCGTTCGGGTCGGTGAGGGCGTTCCCCCAGCGGCTGGAGTCCGGGTAGAACGGCATGGACCAGCGGGTCCACTTCACGTGGCCGTCCACAAAGCCCACGGTCACCCCGCCGG
>JAJFMS010001166.1 GCA_020696885.1 Armatimonadota bacterium
GATACCTACCTGCCGCTGCGCGCCGACCACCGGCTGCTGGGCGTGTTGTATGTACGCTTCGGCCACGGTCGGACCGCAACCGCTCCGGAGCGGCGCGTCATCGAGTCGCTGGCGAACCTCGCGGCGGTGATCCTGGAGCGGGACCGTCTGGCCCGCTCCGAGCTGCAGTCCCGGGCGCTGGCCGAGGCCGACCGCCTGAAGACCGCCCTGCTCTCGATGGTCTCGCACGACTTCCGCAGCCCGCTCGCCTCCATCCGGGCCAGCGCCACCACGCTCCTCCAGTCCGGCGTCTCCTCCGACCAGGAGACCCGGCGGGAGTTGCTGACCGGCATCGACCAGGAGGCCGAGCGCTTGAATCGCATGGTCGGGAACATCCTCTCCCTCTCCCGGCTTGAGGCCGATGCCTGGCGACCGCAGCGGGAAGCCACCGATCCCACGGAGCTGGTGGGGTCCGCGTTGCGGCCGTTCAGCCCGGACCAGAACCGCCGGGTGCAGGTGCGGATCATGCCAGGAATCGAGGAAGCGTACCTGGACCCGGTGCAGATCACCCAGGTGATCCACAACCTGGTGGACAACGCGCTGAAGTATTCCCCGCTAGAGGAGGCCGTGGAGCTGGCCGTCACCTCCGACGGCGAGCGGCTGCTGATCCAGGTGTCGGACCGTGGGGTGGGGCTCGCTCCGGGCGAGGAAGACCAGGTGTTCGAACGGTTCTATCGCTCGCCGCGGCTGCGGGAGAGCGCGCTCCCCGGAGTGGGAATCGGGCTCGCCGTCTGCCGCGGCCTGGTGGAGGCGCACGGAGGGCGGCTCACCGCGCACGCTCGCTCCGGCGGCGGGACGGACTTCCGGGTGGCGCTGCCGCTTGGACTGCCGGACGGTGAGGGGACGCGATGAGAGTGCTGGTGATCGACGACGAGCCGCAGATCCGCCGGGCGCTACGGGCGGGCCTGGAGCAGAACGGCTACCAGGTAAGCCTGGCCGCCGCGGGCGAAGCCGGCCTGGACGAAGCGGCGCTCCATCCCCCGGACTTGGTGATCCTGGACCTGGCCATGCCGGGGATGGACGGGTTCGAGGTGTGCCGGCAGCTCCGCGAGTGGACGAAGGCCCCGATCATCATCCTCTCCGTGCGGGAGGACGAAACAGACAAGATCCGGGCGCTCGACCTCGGCGCGGACGACTACCTCACCAAGCCGTTCAGCCTCGGCGAGCTCCTGGCCCGCCTCCGAGCCGTGCTGCGCCGTGCCACCGGCGACACGGACGAGGAGCCGCCCTCCTTCTCAACCGGCGTGCTGAGCATCGACTTCGCCCGCCGGAAGGTGCTTGTGGCCGGGCAGGAGGTGCACCTCACCCCCAAAGAGTTCGCGCTGCTGCGCTACATGGCGCTCAACCCGGAGCGAGTCCTCACCCACCGGCAGCTACTCACCCGCGTCTGGGGCGCCGAATACGCCGAGGACACCCACACGCTACGCGTCCACCTCGCCAACCTCCGCACCAAGATCGAGCCCGAACCGGCCCGCCCGCAGTTCATCCAGACCGAGCCCCGCATCGGCTACCGCTTCCGGCTGAGCGAAGGGTAGGTGGAGCGCTACGCGCGGTGTTCGGTGTTCGGTGTTCGGTGTTCGGTGTTCGGTGTTCGGTGTTCGGAAGGGCTGCGAACTTGGCCGCACTGGTCTGCGCCCAGAATCTTACTCTTTCTCTTACTCATACTCATACTCGGCCTCCCCCTAGTTCGGGACCGAGCGCCCGTTCAGTACCCCTCCCGAAAAGGCCTACCACTTCCGAGCGTCCCACAACCCCTCCGTCCGCCGGATCGTCCCCTTCATCCCCTCCACGAGGTTCTTCAGGGAGCCGGCGTCCATTCCCCGGGTGGGAATGGTGGCGTTGAGGACCAGCCGGCTTTCGTCCCCGTTGTAGCCGAAGGACATGCCCACCCGCGCATCGTTGGTAGCCAGGAGGCTCATCAGCGGGGCGGGCGGGACCTTGGTGAGGTCCGGAATGGGCGCCAGGTAGGCGGTGCCGAGCAGCCAATCTCCTGCCGGCGTCACGCTCAGGTCCAGCCGGTAACCGTACTTCTCTTCCTCGATCCGGAGGCGCTGGTGCCCGTCCGCAGCGAGGGGGCTGTAACCCAGCGCCCGGAGAGTGGGACCCAGCGTCGCACCGGTTAGCCGCGCTACGGCGGGCGCCGGCAGGGGCCTGCCACATCGCTCGCTTCACGGCTGACTCCTTCAGTTTCGGGCCACCGGGCTCTCGCAACACCCAACGCCCACGTTTCGGCCGGCGCCGACATGGACATAGGTAAGGCCGGAGGCACCGGTTCTCCTGCCCAGCTGGCCATCACAACAGGCTGAAACGAGGGCTCTCGGCAACCAGTTGGAGTGCTGGGCTGCCATTCAGGCGTGCGATTTCATGCTCCGGTGGTTTGCATTTCGGGTCCAAACCGCCGATCTACCTGCATGAACGAGGCGTTCCCAGGCAGCCCCCGAAAAAGGCGGGGGGTGCTTGACCCCGGTGATAAACTCTCATGCGATCGGGGAATTCCACCTCCGATCCTGGTCTTCCGCGACGGGCAGCGCCGCCTGGGCGCGAGTTTCATTCGCTGAAACGGGCAATCCCATGGCAGAACAGTTGATCAACCGTCCAGTCGGTGCCGCCAGTGCACCGCCCATCCTGGTAGACGGTCTTCCGACCGCAGGGGGTACCGTCTCCATGTCCTCCGACGCGCTCCGGCAAGCCAAAACATGCCTGGAGTCTTCCGGCAAGCGGCTGCGCAAGGGCGACACCGAGCAGACGGACGAAGCCCTCACACTGCTCTGGGCCGCTACCGAGCACCTCCGACGGGCGCTGCAGCCTGCGGCGGACGTTCGCCCCGGCGCCGAGTAGCCTTTCCCGCAGTAGACTCTCCGACCCGGTTCCCCGTGGAGCCGTAGGCAAGTCGCGTGCCCCCGGCACGTTGGCTGTCGGCGGGTTACGCGTGCCATCGTCGCGCGTCCCCTGCCGTACCGTGCTCTCGCCGCCGATAAAACGGCGTGGACGCTCTGGCCTATGTCAATCGAGTCCGTCCAAGATCTGGAAGGCATCACCCGCTCCGGTGAGGTGGTGCGCCTAATCCTGAATGCCATGCGCGACGCACTGCTGCCGGGCATCACCACTGCGGAATTGGATGCGGTCGGCGCGGCGGTCATGGAAGAGCACGGCGCAGTATCGGCACCCCGGCGAGACTACGGCTTTCCGGGCGTCAACCTGATCAGCGTGAATGATGAGGCGGTGCACGGCATTCCCGGCCCGCGCGTCATCCGCGCGGGAGACCTGGTGAAGCTAGACGTCACCACTTCGTTGGATGGCTACATCGCGGATGCGGCGTTGACCGTGGCGGTTCCGCCCAGCTCCGACCTGCAGCGCCGTCTCTGCGCCTGCGCGGAGCGCGCGTTCCGCCAGGCGGCCGCCGTGGCACGGGACGGAGTCCGGGTGCGGGAGGTCGGACGCGCGGTGGAGACGGAAGTGCGCCGCTGCGGTTTCCGCGTGCTGAAGGAACTCAGCGGCCACGGAGTAGGACGGCAGATCCATGAGGAGCCGTCCATCCCCAACTACTACCACCCCAGTTTCCGCGGCCTCCTGCGCGAGGGAATGGTCCTGACCATCGAGCCGATCATCTCGGTTCGCTCCGAGCGCACGGTGACGGACCGGGACGGCTGGACCATGCGCACCACAGACGGCAGCCTCGCCGCACACTATGAGCACACGCTGCTCATCACCCGCGGCGCGCCGGTGCTTCTCACCGCCTAGTCCTTGGTCCTGCAGTTGCAGATCGAGCGACTCGCCCAGGACG
>JAJFMS010000139.1 GCA_020696885.1 Armatimonadota bacterium
CGGTACGCCTCGGTCCCTTTGAGCGCCTGGATCTGCCGCACCACATCCGGCGGGAGCCCAGCCCTGCCGGAGAGGAGCTCCCGGAAGTGATTGAACTTCTGCGGCAGCGGCGCTTCGTCCCACAGGTCCGTGGCGAGCCGCACGCTGTACCACCGGCGCTTGGTGTCCGAGTGCTTCCGCACCGCTTCGTGCAGCTTCTCTTTGCTGACCGGCTTGACCAGGTAATCGGCCGCCCCCGCCGCCAACGCCCGCGCCTTGTCCTGCGCCTCACCCAGGGAGGTGAGGAAGATCACCGGCACATTGGCGGTGCCCGGATGGTTCTGGAGGCGCGCGCACACCTGGTAGCCGTTCATATCCGGCATCATCGCATCCAGGAAGATGAGATCCGGGCGCTCCTTGCGAGAGATGGCGATGCCCTCCATCCCGCTGCCCGCGGTCACGCAGGTGGCCGGCACGGACTGGAGGAACCGGGCGGTGAGACGACGGGTATCCTCGTCATCATCCACGATCAGGATTTTGAGCACCTTCTCATCCATACGCGGCCCGGCCTCCCCCAAATGATCGATGCAGCTTGCTGCGGAACTTCTGTAAAGTTCTCGGCAGGTGGCGGCCGGTTCCATACCCCTATCCGGTAGCCCGGGGCGGTTGCTACTTCGATCCCACCGCCTCGCCGGCTACCGGTGCACGATCGGGGCTTCCACTGTTCCACTGCACGGCCACACTGAGCCACAGCGTCTTCAGGTGGACGGAACGCCCCCGAGCGATCAGGGCGCAGGCGCAGGTGTCGCCATGCCGAAGATAGAACGTTCCGTACAGGAACCCGTTAGAACAGGGAGCGATTCGCGAATGCCGACCATCCAGGTCCTGGTGGCTGATGACGAGATGATGCTCCGCCGCCTTCTCGTACGCCGCCTCTCCGGCGAATCTGATCTGAAGGTGGTTGGAGAAGCGGAGAACGGGAAGCAGGCCGTCGAGCTGGCGCTACAGCTCCGTCCCGACGTCATCGTGATGGATCTGAACATGCCGCAGCTCAGTGGAGCGCAGGCCACAGAGCGGATCTCCGCCGAGCTGCCGGACACGCGAGTCGTAATCCTCACCTCGCTGGGCGAGCTCGCCACGATGGCCCGCTACGCCGGCGCCTCGGACTGCCTGGACAAGAGCTGCACCCCGGAGGAGTTGATCGCCGTGATCCGCCGCGTGTACGCCGGCCGGCGCGGCGTGGCCGCCCCCGGCGCACCGGCCGATCACGGCAACTCGATCGAGCTGCTCGCCTCCCGGTTCGGGCTGACGGACTACGAGAAGGTCGTGCTCGCGAAAGCGGTGAGCACCGACATGACCGTGCACCAGATCGCCACCGCGCTCTCGGCAGACGAGGGAAAGCCGGTCACCGACTCGTCCGTAAAGCATGCCCTGGACCGGGTGATGACCAAGCTGAAGGTGGAGCCGCGCACCCGCGCCGCCGTGGTGAAGCGCGTGCTGGAGATGCAGCGAGGGCGGTAGAGCCGCACCGGCCGCTCGCCGTAGGCGACGCGGCGCCGGCCGTCGGCACCCTGCTCGCTGTCCTCTCATCCCTGGCCGGAAGACGCCCTGTGCCCCGGCTTCTTCCGGATCCCGCGCCGGCGCGCTGCCCGGGCACGGGTCGACGCCCCGCTCCTGTCATCCTGAACAACGTGAAGGATCTCGCGCTGGCACGTAGAGCGCAGGCAGGCAGGCACGACGCATGGGGTCGAGATCCTTCCCGACGCTGCGCTCTGGTCAGGATGACAAGGGCGGGGACGGGGCAGCCGGCTAGGTATCGAGCGCAGGTGCGCGATCCTCAGGCTGCAAGCTTCGGACGCAGTTCCCGCACCGCCTCGGCCACCAGGCCAAGCAGGTCGATCGCGTTCGACGGGTGCGGGATCGTGTTACACGTCACCAACTGGCTCATCCCCGCCTCGCGGAGGTTCGCGAGAGAGCCTTCCGCGAACACGCCATGCACGCCCACGCAGACCGGCAGCGGAATCTGCGCGCGACGCAGCTCGCGGGCGGCCTCGGTCATGGTGACGGCCGTGGAGATGATGTCGTCCACCAGCACCGGGGTGCGGTCCTGCGCGGCCGTCATGTCCGGCAGCGAGACCTTCACGTCCCGGTCACCCAGCCGCACCTTGTCCAGCACGACGTAGGGGGCTCCGACGGCTTCCGCAATCGCAGAGACCCACTGCGCGCTCTCCGCATCCGGACCCACGATCACGGGCTGCTCCACGTTGCCGTGGATCCACTCCGCCACCGGAGCCGCGGCGTGGACCACGCGGGTCGGGATCCGGTAGATCTCCCCCAGGGACTGGTGCCGGTGGAGGTGCGGGTCTACCGTCACCAGCCAGTCCGCAAACCCGCTGACCAGGCCCGCAAACGTCCCTGCGGTGATGCCTTCTCCCGCCAGGAAGCGCCGGTCCTGGCGCATATAGGGGAGGTACGGCGCCACCAGCCCCACGCTCTGCGCGCCCAGGTCCCGGGCCGTGGCGGCCAGGAAGTAAAGCGGCAGCAGCTTCTCGTCCGGGCGGTCGAGGGTGCAGACCAGCACCACGTGGGCGCCGCGCACCGGGCTATCGATGCGAACGTACGACTCGCCGTCTGGGAAGCGGCGCACCGTCACCCGGCCCAACTCCGCGTTCAGTTGCCCGGCAATCACGCTCGCGGCGTCTTCATTGCCAGGGAGTCCGAGTATCAGGCAGCTCATCGATCTCCTCGATTGGATGGATCCCCGGACGGGACCCTAATTTAGTTATGCCCGCAGTCGAGGCGCTCCGGTCGCGGTTGCGTACCCGAACGAGGAGGATGCGGAGCTTGGAAGCTCCGCACTCCCTCGTTGGGCAGCCAGGGACCTCCGGACATGGCGCGGATGCGGGTTAATCCATGTAACCCCCGGGACTCTCCACGCATCCATAGATCAGGTGCTATCTACCCCGCTGTTCGTCCGCCGGACAGGCGGGCTGCGCGGCAGTGCCGAGACGGCTGCAAACCACCAGAGGAACGGGAATGAAACACGTGCTGCTTTCCATGCTCACCGGCTCGATGCTGCTGCTTACGTGCGGTGGCTTTGCGCCCAAGGAGCCGGCCAAGGCTGCTCCGGCAACCCCGCAGTACCTGGACATCCTGATCAGCCCGTCCCTACCGCAGGCGCAGACGACGCCAAACGTGCTGCAGCGCTTTCCGATCGTGGTGGACCAGAAGAACCCCGCGGACTACCCGATCATGGTGACCCAGGGCCGCGGCGACCGGTACCCGATCCGGGTGATCACCCCGACCGGAGTAACCCAGCCCGGACCGGCCGTTCTAACCAACCCACAGATTGCGCCCGTGGCTCCCAAATACACCCCGCCGGTACCGCTACGGCGAAAGTAGGCCCGGTGTTCAGGTGTTCAGGAAGGAACCAGGACTTACGGACGCGGGTAATCATCCTCAATAGCAGTCATCCCGAGCCGGTTCCAGCCGCTGACCGGCGTACGTGTCCTCTGCGAGGGATCTCCTACCGGGCTCGGAACGCCTTCCCATGCGTGCACCCGGTCCCCATTCGCACCTCGAAACTCGTAGCTCGCAATTCCCCAATTCACCCGTCCAGCCGCACCTCGCGGCCGGTCGCGGCGGACTCGTAGAGCGCGTCCAGCAGCCGCATCACGACGAGGCCCTGCTCGCCGGTAGCCATCGGCTCGAAGTTGTGGATGATCGAGCGGCAGAAGTGCTGCTGGGGCGTCTCCAGGTGCTCCGGCACCGGCGGCTCCTCGGTCCAGACGTCATGCTCGTTGCTGCGGAAGAGGCGGGCTTCGTATTGGTAGCCCTCGTCCCAGTTTCGCATGACGGCGCCGGCGTGCACGCCGTAGAGCTGGGTGGACTGATCCTCCCGCTTCTCGGAGTTGGTGGCCCAGCTTGCCTCGATCTCCAGGCACGCGCCGTTCTCAAACCGGATGAACCCGGCGGCGAAGTCGTCCACGTCGAAGATCTTCCCCTCGGCCGCCCCGGCGCGCTGACCGAGGAACCCGTAGGCCACCCCGGTGACGCTCACCGGCTTCGGGTAGCCCATCAACCAGAGCGCGAGATCCAGCCGGTGAACCCCCAGATCGATCAGCGCCCCACCGCCGGACATCGCCTTCTGGGTGAACCAACCGCCCAGGTTCGGGATCAGCCGCTTGCGGTGCCAGATGGTGCGCGCAAAGTAGATGTGCCCGAGCGCGCCCTCGTCGATGGCGCGCTTGATCGCCTGGGAGCTGGGATAGAACCGGTAGTTGAAGTGCATCATCAGCTTCCGGTCCAGGCGCCGCGCGGCTTCGACCATCCGCGCGCCTTCCGCCGCGTTCATCGCCAGCGGCTTCTCGCAGAGCACGTGCTTGCCGGCCTCCAACGCCTGCAGGACCACCCGCTCGTGCAGCGCATTTGGGAGGGCGAGGGAGACCGCGTCGATGTCGTTGTCCGCCAGTAAGTCCTCGTAGTTGGTGTAGGTACGCCAGGGATGCACTTCTTGGGCCACCTGCGCCACCCGGTCCGCGTTGACGTCGCAGATCGCCACCAGCGTGGCTTCCGACATATCCCGGAAGTTGACCGCGTGGTTGCGGCCCATCCCCATCCCCACCACCCCGACTCGCACCTGGTCCACACTCTACTCCTTAACTCTCCGGCGGCAGGAACGGCCCCATGACAGACCGAACGGCCAGCCGGCACCCGGCGCGGTCCGATCCGGCCGCCGCGTCCTTCTTCAGCCCTTCACCGGAGCCCGCTTATCTATGCCAGCGAATGTCGTTGCAGTCAACATCGGAAGCTACCGAAAGTTCCGCGAGAACGCCTTCCCGCACCTGGAGCAGATCGGCATCCGCCACGTGGAGATCCCGGTTCCTGCCCCGGAGCAGCTCGACGCAGTCCGCGGACGACTGCGGGACCACGGCCTCACCGCCACCTCGCTCAACTGCCCCTGTGACCTGGCACTCGAGCCGGAGTCGCTCCGGGAGAAGCTGGAGATCGGGCGAGAGATGGGAGTCTCGCTCTTCTTCATCAGCTCCAAGGCGGGAGACCTGCCCAAGCCGGAGGCGTACCACCGCCTGCGAGCCCGTGCGGAGCTGGCGGACGAGTATGGCATCACCCTCTCCCTGGAGACGCACCCGGACCTCGGCGAGAACGCTACCGAGGCCCGCGCCACGCTGCTGGCGGTGGGGCATCCCCGGCTCCGCTGGAACCTGGATACCGCCAATCTCTATTACTACAACCACAACATCGATGCGGTGGTAGAGACCGAGAAGGGCCTCGACCTCATCGCCAGCGTGCACCTGAAGGACACGAACGGCGGCTACCACGCCTGGTGGTTCCCCGCGCTGGGCGAAGGCGTGGTGGACTTCAAGTCTGTCTTCGAGCGGCTGAACGGAGCGGGGTTCTACGGGCCGTTCACGTTCGAGCTGGAAGGCATCCAGGGCGAGGAGCTGGACGAGTCCGCCACTCGTGAGCGCGTCGCGAAGAGCTTGCGCTACCTGAAGGAGCTCGGTGTTATCGAGAGGTAGCCGCTCTCGGAGTTGCCCGCGAAACACACGAAAGAACGCGAACAGGGATCGGGGGCGGGTGAGAGCGTTGCACGGCGCTTACCACCACGGCTGCCGAGCGAAGTGTATGGAGTGCGAGGCTTCCAAGCCTCGCTGCCTCCCCCGCCCAGTTACCAATGCGGAGCCGGCTTGGCTATACCCCCTCGGTAACCGGGGACACCAGCGGTCGGCGACCGCTGGCTACTGGAGGCCGCGGCAGCATTCGGGCACGTGCTGCCGTCCCCGGTAGCCGGCGTGTCGCCAGACCGCCGGTGCCCTCGACGCTCGCCAACCCTCCCGCCCAGCCGTGATCACCCCGGGCGTGAGTAGGGTTAGACAGCAAGTCCTCGGTAGTCGATCGCGGCCTACGGGTGTCACTGGTCGGTGACCGCTGGCTACCCGAGACGGCAACACCGTTCGGGCAGGTGCTGCCGCCTCCAGTAGCCGGAGGGTCGCCAGACCGCCGGGGTCCCGACGTTCGCCCACCCTCCCGCCCCGCCACGATCACCCTGAGGCCTCCAAGCCGGGCGCAGCAGTAAGCCCTCGGTAGCGCCGACGCAGGCGCCGAGCCAGCCGAGCGGCAAGCACCCCAACCTCATCTCCCGTACAAGAAAACGGGGGCGGTCCACTGGACCGCCCCCGTTTTCTGGCTAGCGACCCGCTCCCTTACGGGATGGACGCCCCCAGCCGGACTTTGATGTCGTCCTTCGGGTTCCGTCGCCCGCGCTCGGCCGCCAGGTTTCCACCCAGCGGTCCCACCGGGCTATCCGTCGCTGTATTCAGCAGCGTCAGCACGAACTGGTCGTTCGGCACGCCGGGCGTGCCCGCGTCCAGCACGTCCACCCGGAACGGTACCGTCCCGCTCAGGCCCTGCGTGCTCATCCCCTTCACCGTCGCCCGCCCGAACAGCACGGCCCGGCGTCCGGTGGCGTCTTCGCTGCAGCTCATCGACTCCAGCCGCGTGCTCCGGATCACGATGTTCGTCCGCCGTCCGCCGGTCGTCCCGGCGTTCGGCACCGTCAGCGAGATTGAGCCTTTGAACGTCCCGTTCCGCTTCGGCGACACGTCCACCGTAAACGAACCCAGCACCGGCAGGTTGCCGAACAGCGGGTCGCTCACGTTCACCTTCCCCCGGCCGCTGATGAAGCAGCCCGGGCCCACCTGCACCGGCGCCGGCACGGTCACGTTGTCGGTGTCCGGGGTCGTCCCCGCGTCCACCACCCCGTCTCCGTTCAGGTCGATCCCCGCGGTCACCGTGATCGTCCCCGGGAACCGCGGCGTCAGGCAGTGCACCGCCTCGCCGTTCGCGTTCGTCACCACCGTGAACACACCGCTGTTGCCGGTCGTCCCGGTCACCGTGAACAGCACCGGCACGCCCGGCACTCGCCGCGGCCCGCCTTCGTCCGCCGGGCCGTTGTCGAACACCACCGCCGTGTAGCAGATCTCCTCGCCGAACGGGTCTCCGTCCCCGACGCGGGTCAGCTCCACGGAGCTCGGCGGCGTATTCAGCACCGTCACCGTCACCGTCGTGGTGGTCACGCAGCCGTCGCTGTCCGTGGCCGTGTAGGTGAGCGTGTAGGTCGCGTCGGCGGTCACCACCGGCGTCACGCCCACCGCTTCCGTCTCCACCGAGTTGCCGCTGGCCGGCAGCGACGGCGTGTGGGTCAGCGCCAGCGCCGGGGCGCCCGGGCTGCTCACCACCGTCGGGCCGCTCAGCGTCACCGCGGTCGGGTCCGCGTCGCTCGCCCGCACCCGGTACCGCACCGCCTGCCCTTCGCACAGCGTCAGGCTGTTCGGCGTGGCCGTGATCACCGGCAGGCTGGACACCCGCAGGTAGACGGTCAGCGTCCGGTCACAGCCGCTGGGGCTGTTGTCGGTGCCGGTAAAGGTCACCGCGTAGACGTCGCCGCCCTGCTGCGCCGTGGGGCTGAAGCTGAAGGTCCCCACCGCCGGGTTGGTGCCGGCCACCGTGAACGTCGCGCCGCTCGGCGCACCGGTCTGGGTGAGCGTCACCACGT
>JAJFMS010000140.1 GCA_020696885.1 Armatimonadota bacterium
TGGGAGAGGCGTGAAGGGTTGGGGTGGCCGCGGTTCGCCACTGCCGACCTCGTGACTCGTCCGACTCGGCAAGGGGCTTACTCAGGTATCCAGCCGGGGCCGCCACGGTAGGTACGCGCGGCATCGCAATTCTTTCCCGGCATCCCCTTTCGCGTGTTTTCGCGTGTTTCGCGGGCAAATGCCCTCTCCGGCTCCCTCTCCGTGGCAGGGGTTCCCTCTGGGAGATCTCCGTGGTGAACCCCGAAGGCTGCCGGAACTCGTTAGAACTTCAGCTTCGCCGCCAGCAGCCCCACGGCTGCGAAGAGCGCGCCGAAGGCGGCTACCACGATCGGGCCGAGCCACAGCTCCTGGTGCGAGCCGATCCGGGCGCGCTCCGGATGTCCGGGAGGGTGCATCACCGTCACCGCGCTGCCCTCTTTGTAGTCGGGCTCGCCCGCGCCGAGGCCGGTGAACTCTACGTCCTTTCCATGCGGGCCGCGGAACCGGACGACCGGAGCATACATCGGGCCGCTACTGCGCTGGCTACGCCGCGAGAGCTGGGAAGTGGTCGGCTTCTCGATCACGTTGCGGATCACCATGCCCGGTACCTGCACCGCGCTCGCGGCGAACCGCGCGGAGTCGATCGCCCAGAAGCCGGCGATCAGCAGCATCACCAGCCCGATCCCGCCGAACGACACTGCGGGAATGGAGACCGTGCGCAACCGATCTCGCCAGGACACCGGTTCCAGCCTCGGTTTCATCAAGATGCCTCGCTTACCATCCGGAGCACTTCCCTACGTGTTATCAGAGGTAGTCACGCATCTTTCAACCAACGCAGGGGTGTTGGACCCTGAGGTCAGTCTGAATCCGAGAGCATGCGCCATTAGGGAAGCGCCGCAAGACTCACGAAAGATAACCAAACCGGATCGAGGGCCCCGATGCTGAAACGGTCTATTGCCTCCATCGCCGCGCTGTTGCTCGTGGCCGTAGCCCTCGCGGCACCCAACTACGCGGGACACCAGGACCTCTCCTACTACCTGGACGACCACGGGAAGCAGCACCCGATCCGGACCCCTATGGACTACCGCACCGGCCCGAAGCAGCGCGTGGCCGCTTACCTCTTCCTGCCGCCGGTACCTGCGCGGAACAGAGTGCCCGCCGTCCTCTGCCTCCACCCCACCGGCGAATTGGGCAAGGGCATCGCCGCCGCCATCGGCGGGAAGCCGAACCGGCAGTACGCGCTGGAGCTGGCGCAGCGGGGCTACGTCACCCTGGCCCCGGACTACCCGACCTTCGGCGACTACCGCTGCGATTTCGATCCGAAAGACGGCTGGCAGAGCGGCACCATGCGCGCCATCTGGGACAACCTCCGCTCCGTGGACCTGCTGCAGAGCCTCGAGCAGGTGGACCGCGACCAGATCGGCGCCATCGGACACTCGCTCGGCGGGCACAACGCGATCTTCACCGCGGTGTTCGACCCGCGCATCAAGGCTACCGTCTCGAGCTGCGGCTTCACGCGGTTCCACAAGTACTACGCGGGCGACCTCACCGGCTGGACCAGCCCGCGATATATGCCGCGCATCGCAGAAGTCTACGGCAAAAGCCCGGACCGGATGCCGTTCGACTTCCCGGAGCTCATTGCCGCGCTGGCACCGCGGGCGTTTTTTACGAACAGCCCGCTCCGCGACGGAAACTTCGAAGTGTCCGGCGTCCGGGACAGTATCGCCGCGGCGCAGCCGATCTTCGCCCTCCACGGCGTGACCGGAAACCTGCAAGCGGTCTACCCTGACTCCGACCACGACTTCCCGAACGAAGCACGCGCCCAGGCCTACGCCTTCCTGGACCGGCACCTGGGCAAGTCCGGATAGGGTCTTGGGGAAGCGTTGCCGACCCTCCGCTCCGCTCCTCTCCAAATGCCCTCTCCCGGCTCCCTCTCCGTGTCTCCGTGTCTCCGTGGTGAACTTTCCGGATAGACCCAAGAGGGTGCGCGGATCGCCGAAGGTGAGCCTGTCCCCTACCCCGAAGCTCTTTCGGGGCGCCACCCGCGCTCGCCGAATCGGTCCATCGCTACAGGATACCTTCCGATGCTTTACATGCACAGTTACACGTACCGCGGACAGCCCCTGGAGCGGGCGGCGCGCAAATGCCGGGAGTACGGCTACGACGGCCTGGAGCTGGTGACGCTGCACTACGACCGGAACGACCCGGCTGCCTCGATCCCGGCCGCGGCTCGCACGGCGCAGGCCGCCGGCTCCCGGATCGCGGTGGTGGACTTCAGCGCCAGCGTGATCGTGGATGACCCGGACCAGCGGCGCTCGGCGGTGGAGCACCTGCGGCAGATCATCCGGCTGGCCGGAGAGATCGGAGCGGAAGGCGTTAATGGGAGCGCGGGCTCGCTGGCGGGGCCGGATCCGAACAACTGGAGCGAGAACGGCTCCCGGATCGCCCAGCCAGGCCACTACGAGCGGGCCGCGGAAGCCTACCGGGAGCTGTCGCAGACCGCCTCCGAGGCCGGCGTCTGGATCTCCTTCGAGGTCCACATGAACACCCCGCACGACACCGCCCTCTCCGCCCGCCGGCTGCTGGACCTGATCGACCGCCCGAACGTAATCGCCAACCTGGATCCGGGCAATATGTATGCGGTGGCAGACGCCGAGGACATCGCCACCTCCGTGGACCTGCTCGGCTCCCGGCTCGGCTACGTGCACCTCAAGAACTGCCGGTCCATCGGCGGCGAGTTCGACTACACCTGGCCTCTGGACTCGGGTGACATCGATCTCTTCCGCGGGCTCCAGTCGATCGTCCAGTCCGGCTACGACGGCGATTACTGCATCGAATACTGCGGCAAGGGCGACCCGAGCATCCCGGCCCGGCGAGACGCTGCTTACTTCCGCGAAGTGATGGCAGAGCTGGGTGCGTAAGCTCGGCGGAGTAGTTTGCGCGGTTTTTCTCCCGGTCGGGCTCGACGGAGTAAGATTGGCAAGAAGTAAGATCGCCCCTGGAAGCGCGGGCGAGAGGGCGAGAGAGGCGAAACACCGTGGGTGAACTGGGAGTTGCACTGGTGGGCTGCGGCGGCATGGGACGCAGCCTCGGCCGGCAGTTGAACACGATCGAGCAGGCGCGGATCATCGGCGTCGCGGATGTGAGCACGGAGGCGATCGCGCGCGCGTCCGAGGAGCTCAAGGCGCCCGGCTTCGAAAACATCGAGGCCCTCATCAGCCGGCCCGACGTGGGTGCGGTGATCGTGGCGACCCCCGGTTTCCTGCACCGCCAGTACACCGAGCTGGCCGCCGCCCAGGGCAAGCACGTCTTCGTCGAGAAGCCGATGGCCACCAACCTGGCGGACTGCGACGCGATGATGGCCGCGGTGGACGCGGCCGGCGTGAAGATGATGGTGGGCCAGGTCCTGCGCTACTACCCCACCTGGTGGCAGATCCTGGAGTTGGTGCGCCAGGGCGAGATCGGGCAGCCGCTCGGCGTTACCACCACCCGGATCAGCGGCGGCTGGAACGGCTGGCCGGTGGCCTGGCGGAACTCCCTGGACCTCTCCGGCGGGCTGCTGATGGAGGTCAACGCCCACGAGATCGACTTCATGTGCCAGCTCTGCGGCGAGGTGGAGCGGGTCTACGCCGAGGCGGATCACTTCGGCGACGACCCGGCGGATTACCCGAACCTCTACTTCGTCTCCCTGCGCTTCAAGAGCGGCGCCGTGGGGATGCTCCATTCCAGCACTATCGCCGCCGTAAATGACCTCACCGGGAAGGTCCAGGGCGCCGAGGGCACGATCATCTACACGGACGGCTTCGGGCCTTCCGCGGAGATCCGGTACGCCCGCCGCAACGGCGAGCAGACCAAGATCCGCGTGCCGGACATCCAGGTGGAGCAGCCGGTCCGCAAGGAGCTGCGGCTGTTCGTGGAAGCGCTGCTGAACGACACGCCGGTCCCGATCACCCCGCGGGAAGGGCGGCACAACGTCGCCATCGCGCTCGCAGCCTATGAATCCGCGCGTACAGGCCTCCCGGTAGTCCCCTAGCTGCACCCGGCCACCATGGCTCACGCGTTCGAGATCGCCGCGTCTGCGGAAGGAGCTGACCTGTTCGTCACCGCCAAAAGCAACGGCACGGTGTCGGTCTGGTCGCTGGCTCGCCGCCCGCGCGTGGCGGAGTTCGAAACCCTCTATGAGATACGGGGACGGCGACTGGCGATCGTGGAGACCGTGGAGCCGGTGGTGGTCGCTGCCGGTTACCACGAGGGACTCGCTGGGTACGACGCCCGGACCGGCGCCCGGCTCTGGCACCGGGAGGACCTGGGCCGCCCCCAGTTCGTCGCGCCGGTGCCGGCGCAGGATGCGGTAGCCGTCGGGCGGGAGCGCGGGGCACTGGAGACAGTCTCGGCGGGAACCGGCCGGACCCTCCGCTCGTGGGGCCGCGCCGAGAGCGCGTGCTTCTCGGCGGACGGGCAGGATGTGCTGCTCAACTCGGGCGACCGCATCGCCTGCTTCCGGTCCGGCGGCTCAAAGGCCGCCTGGAACCACCGGCTGGGAACCTTCGCCTTGCTGGACGCGGCTCACTCACCCACGGGGTTTCTCGTCTCGGAGGCAACCGGCAGCCTGCGGTGTCTCTCACCCGAAGGTCGAGTGGCCTGGGAGCACGCACCCCCGCCCGGCTCCCACGTGCTGCGGGTGGCGTGGAACCGCCAGCTCGAATGCTGGGCCGGGATCGAGTGGAGCTACACAAGCGGGGGTCCCATGCGACTGGTTGTGCTGGATGCAACGGGGAACCTCCAGCTCCGCCGCGACCTGGGATGTTCAACGCCAGCGCGTTCACGAACGACGGTAGCCGCCTCATCACCTCGCCCCATCAGGTGCTGGAACTGCCGGACGGCACGGTGGCGTGGGACTTCAGCCCCATCGACGTGGAGATCGCATGAAAATCGTCGTTGCTCCCGATAGCTTCAAGGGGAGCCTCAAGTCACCGGACGTCGCGCGGGCGATGGCCGCCGGCGCCCGCGCCGCAGCGCCGGACGCGGAGATCGTGCAGCTTCCGGTCGGCGACGGCGGCGAAGGCACGCTGGACGCGCTCGTGGCCGCGACCGGGGGGACGTATGAGGCCATCCGGGTGCGCGGTCCCCTCGGCGCGCCGGTGGAGGCGCGCCTGGGACTACTGGGCGACGGAGAGACGGTCTTCGTGGAGATGGCGGAAGCCTCCGGCCTCTCGCTGGTGTCGGCGGCCGAGCGGGACGCACTGCGCGCTTCCACGTTCGGCACGGGGGAGTTGATCGCCGCGGCCCTTCAGACGGGACGAAAGCACCTGCTCATCGGAATCGGAGGCAGCGCCACGAATGACGGGGGTGCGGGCGCGCTCCAGGCGCTGGGCGTCCGTTTTCTGGACAAAGCCGGGGAGGAGCTGCCCCCGGGCGGGGCCTCGCTGGAGCGTTTGGCAACGATTGACCGGTCGGCGTTTCAGTTTCCGCCAGGAGTGGAAGTTATCGTTGCGTGTGATGTGACGAACCCGCTGACCGGCCCGGAAGGCGCCTCGGCGATTTACGGCCCGCAAAAGAGCGCGTCGGCGGAGCAAATCACCACGCTGGATCGTGCGCTGGCGCATTATGCGAGCGTCACCAGCGCGATTCTGGGTAAAGACTGGAAAGATGCAGCGGGCGCCGGAGCGGCCGGCGGCCTGGGGTTCGCCCTGCTGGCATTTCTGGGGGCTCGACTGGAGCGAGGGGTGGGCCTCGTCCTGGACGCGGTTCGGTTCAGCGATCAGCTCGCCGGAGCGGACCTGGTTCTCACCGGCGAAGGGCGAATCGATCGGCAGACCACGGCTTACGGAAAGACGCTCACCGGAATCGGGGAACGTGCGCAGCGCGCCGGGGTCCCGGTGTTGGCGCTGGCCGGCGCCGTGTCCGCCGATCTCGGCGATTACCGCCGGGCGGGCATTTCGGGGTTAGGCTCCGTGGTCTCCCGGCCGATGAGCCTGGAAGATGCGATGCGGGATGGCGCGGCCTTGGTGGAGGAAGCGACCCGCCGGATGGTCGAAGTGTTTTTGTCGGGACGACGGTCGGCTGACGGGGCGCGGTGATAGCCTGCCCGCGGAAAGGGACGGAGCGAGGATGGACCAGGAACGGGAGATGAAGGACTACCGCAAGGAGGCCATGGCCTTCTGGTCACAAGCCCGTGCCGACCTTGCCACTGCCACCACACTGATGGACGCGGGCATCTACTATGCCAGCGTGTTCTTCAGCCAGCAGGCCTCCGAGAAGGCGCTCAAGGCGGCGATCGTCGACCACCAGCGGCGCAGCGTGAAGGGCCATAACCTGGTGCAGATGGCCAACGCCCTCAACGCCCCGGTGGAGATTATGAACGCCGCGGCGGAGCTGAACCCGGAGTTCCTCGCCTCCCGGAATCCGGAGAGCGTGGACGGCGTGCCCGCGCAGCTCTACGACAAGACCTCCGCCCGCCTGCACCTGCGGTGCGCGCAGGACATCCTGGAGTGGGCCAAGACGCTGGTGTAGGCAGGGATTTCCGACCCTTTCAAAGCAACTGAGCCGCGGAGCATTCGCTCCGCGGCTCAGTTGCGTTTACGGGACATCGGGCGAACTCATGGCTCTGCTTGGCATCGACATCGGCACTTCCGGAACCAAGACCCTCCTCATCGACGACGCCGGGGTCGCCCTGGCCTCCGCGGTGCACGAGTACCCGCTCAGCACCCCGCGGCCGGGTTGGGCGGAGCAGGACCCGCGCCACTGGTGGGAGGCCACGCAGATTACGATCCGCGCCGTGCTGCAGAAGGCCGGCGTTTCCGGCGACACGATCACCGGGATCGGCCTCTCGGGCCAGATGCACGGCTCCGTCTTCCTGGACGACCGGAACGAGGTCATCCGCCCGGCGCTGCTCTGGTGCGACCAGCGCACCGTGGACCAGTGCGCCTGGATCACCGAAACCGTGGGCGCGGAGCGGGTGGTGGAGCTCACCAGCAACCCGGTGCTCACCGGTTTCACCGCGCCGAAGGTGATCTGGCTGCGGGACCACGAGCCGGAGAACTACGCCCGCGTGCGGAAGGTGCTGCTGCCCAAGGACTACATCCGCTACAAGTTGACGGGCGCCTTCGCCACGGAGGTGTCGGACGCCTCCGGCACCTCAATGTTCCACGTGCGGGAGCGGCGCTGGGCGCACGAACTGCTGGACGCGATCGAGATCCCGCGGGAGTGGATGCCGGAGTGCTTCGAGTCGTACCTGCCCAGTGCGCACGTCAGCGCCGAAGCCGCGGCCGCTACCGGGCTCAAAGCCGGCACGCCGGTAGTCGGCGGCGGCGGCGACCAGGCTGCGGGCGCCGTGGGCAACGGCATCGTGGAGCGCGGGATCATCTCGTCCACGGTCGGCACCTCGGGCGTGGTGTTCGCGTTCTCGGACGAGCCGGCGGTGGACCCCCAGCTCCGGCTGCACACCTTCTGTCACGCGGTGCCCGGCAAGTGGCACCAGATGGGGGTGATGCTCTCCGCCGGCGGCTCGCTGCGCTGGTACCGCGACGTGATGGCGGGCGCCGAGTGCCACGTGGCGCGGGCGATGGGCGTGGACCCCTACCAGCTCATCGCGGAAGAAGCCCGGAACGCGCCGGTCGGCTGCGAGGGGCTGCTGTTCCTCCCCTACCTCACCGGCGAGCGCACCCCCTACCCGGACCCGAACGCCCGGGGCGTATTCTTCGGCCTCACGCTGCGCCACGATCGACCGCACCTGGCGCGCGCCGTGCTGGAGGGCGTGGCCTACGGCCTGCGGGACTCCTTCGAGATCCTGGACGAGATGCACGTGCCGGTAAACCAGGTGCGCGCCAGCGGCGGCGGCGCTCGCAGCCTGCTGTGGCGGCAGATCCAGGCGGACGTCACCGGACGGGAGCACGTGACGATCAACGTGGACGAAGGCCCGGCGTTCGGGGTCGCGCTCCTCGCCGGGGTGGGCACCGGCGTCTGGGGCTCCGTAGCCGAGGCCTGCCGCGCCACGATCGAGGTGGTGGAGAACTGCCCGACCATCAACCAGAACGCGGAGATCTACAACCGCTACTACCCGATCTACCGCGGGCTCTACCGCAGTCTGAAGGACCAGTTCGCCGCCGTCGCCGCAATCGGTTAGGGCGGAGCGGCAGCACCGCTCGGCCCCGGCGGCCGTCATCGCCAGGTTGAACGGGAGTCCAGAATCACCCTCGCCTGGTTGCCGGAGTCCCGACGGAAGTCGGGGAACGTGGCTGGCGCGCCTGCAACCCGACTTCCGTCGGGACTCCGGCAACCGCGCGCAAGGCCTAACAGGAGACGCGTACGGAATTCATCCATCGGAGTGACCGCCGATCATCCCCAGCCCTGGGGAACCTTGCGACGACGTAACCGGTTGACCAGGTGAGAACACCCCGTTGGAACTGATCGAGTCCGCCATCCGGCTCTCCATCCCCCTCGTCTTCGCCGCGCTGGGCGGGGTGCTCTCCGA
>JAJFMS010000141.1 GCA_020696885.1 Armatimonadota bacterium
GATGTACGGGTGTAACTCCGGGACGGCGGAAGTGATGGCCGCCACCCCGGCGGAGATACTCACCGCCACGGTGAGCACGTAGTCGATCAGCAGCGAGGCCGCGGCGGTGAGCCCGGCCACCACGCCCAGGTTCTCGCGGGAGACGCGGTAGGCGCCGCCGCCCTGCGGATAGGCGTGGATGGTCTGCCGGTACGAGGTGGCCACGATCGCCAGCAGGACCGCGATGGCGATGCCGATCGGCAGCGACAGGTTCAGCACGGCCGGCGTGGCTGCTACCGTTACCAGGACCAGCAAGATCTCTTCGGTGGCGTAGCTCACCGAGGAGAGGGCGTCCGAGGCAAAGACCGGGAGCGCCAGATAATTCGGGAGACGGGTGTGGTGGGCGCGCCGTGTTTCGAACGGCGTGCCGAAAATCATTCGCCGGATGAGAGTTCCGACAGGCATTACAACTTCCACCTTGGGTGCCACTGCGGCACCGGTCACCCTGGCGGGTTGCTTTGGTCCAGACGCAAAAAAGCCAGCCCTGCCAAGGGCTGGCTTACGTAGCGGCGTCACCCGGCTGGTGCCCGGTCCGGCTCCGCATCGTCTACCAGTTCGTGCGGGTCTCCCCGCAAAGCGATCCCCGCTCCGGCGCCTGCGAAAGCACCAAACCGGTTACCGCCGCGAATTATAGCACTCCGAATTCCGGTTGTAACGCTTGTTTGTTTAACGTTTCCGTGTTGTGGGAAATCGCGGCCGCTCCTGGGCGGCGGAATTGGCTGCGTCCGGTTGCAAGCGTCGGCGGCGGCGTCGGCCGAGGTCGCCCGATAATCCCTCGGTCACTTGCGGATAACCGGGATCGCGGTTGCCGCTATCGCACGATTGACACGGAGTCCCGGAGCCATCCGGGCAGCACCGACCGGAGACGGCGACTATATTCGTGAAGCCGTGCCCGGATGGCTCCGGGACTCCGGGCAACCGCTCGGTTACGGGTGCCGTCAGGCTGTGAAAGCGTTGTTCTTTCTCTTCGTGCCTTTGTGGTTAATCCCCGGGTCTCACTGCGCTGGCGCTGTTTTCAGCCACCGGTCCATCCACTCCATCATCCCGTTCACTTCCGCCAGGCTGAACCCGGCGTGCTTTAGCCCGGGCGCCACCCGGAAGTCGGTGCGATCCGGCACGTTGAGCTCGCGATAGCGCGCCTGCACGCCTACGAACGCCTTCCTGGCGCCGTCCACGGGGAACAGTTCGTCCTGCTCGTGGACCAGGATCAGCAGCGGGCGGGGGGCGATCATCGGGAGGACCTTGGGGGCGTCGAAGCGATCCAGCATCCCCGGCACCAGCCTTTCCCAGGCGGTCCGCAGCAGCTTCCCGTCGATCTTCTCCACGCCCTGGTCCTTCGCGAACTCCTTGAGGAGCGGCTCGAACATCTTGATGCGCGCTTCGCTCTCCGGGCCCTCCGCGTTGAAGCATTCGCCGAAGCAGGTAACGCCGATCATCGGCACCGCCACGCGGATCCGGTCGTCGATGAAGGTGGTCATCCAGGTGATGATGCCGCCCTCGGAGATCCCGGTCATGCCGATCCGCTGCGGGTCCACCTCGGGCCGCGTCACCAGCAGGTCGATGAGGCGCGTCACGTCGAAGGTCGTGTCGATCAGGAACGGATGACCCTTCCCGCTGCGCAGCGACTCCAGCATCGCCACTTCCAGGGCTTTGCCCTTCTGCCGCTCGCCGCGGAACCGCCCGTCGATCGCCGCCACCACGTAGCCGCGCTGCGCCAGGTTGTTCATCAGCGTGAGCAGCAGGAAGTGATCCTTACTGCCGCCCAGAAAGTGCTGCACGATGATGGTGGGGTACTTCCCCTCGGCCTTGGGCCGATAGATCGCCGCAATCGCTTCTTCACCCGCTTCGGGCGAGAATCGCACCCGGTCGATGTGGATGTTCCCCACGTCGTTGCCGGAGATCAGCTCCGGCTTGAGATCTCCGGGCTTCTTGTCCGCCATAACGAGGCGCCGGAACTCCTCCCGGCTCGTGGCCGCCGCGGCCGGCGCCGCCTGGGTCTGGGCTCGCACGCCGAGCGCGCCTCCCACACCGACTCCCAGCAGGGAGAGCGCGATCGCTGCCGCGCGCAGAGTCGTTCGGTTCATGGCAACACCTCGTGCGAGATCCGTGCGAGACCTCGGGCGAAAAAGGAAGGGATTCCAACGTTAAGATACCATGGAAGGTGGGCGTTCGGTTTCCCCCGCGGCAATCGCCGCAGAACCGGCCGGGAACCCCGTATAATACTAATGAGAGCAGAAGCTACTAAGGCGGCCGGAGTGATGGAGTAGTGGGGAACTGGAGTTTGGGATCGGCTACCCCCAACACTCCCGCACCTTCAATTGGCCATGCTCGGGTCAGTAAAGCAGTGATTTCCGCGCGTTGCGGGCGGATGCCTACTGGGAGCGCCTCTTAACACCGTATGGCAGATTCTCGCTTCCGTATCCGGCCCGGCATCCGGCATGAGTGGATCCGCGACCGCCAGGCCACCTTCCCCCCGGATGGTGGGCGCAACCGGGCGGGCGTGGCGGGGGCCTACCTGCCGCCGGGCCGGCTGCACGTGCCGCACCAGGTGCAGGCGTCCATCTCCGAAAGCGTTCCGTGCTGCGTCGCGATGGTCCTCCGCTCCTACGGTCTGGACGCCGAGGCCGATCGGCTGGCGTGGGTACTGAGCGGCGGGGACCCGGAAGGCGCCAGTGGGCGGAGCCTCCGCTGGCTGCGCGCCTGGGGCGTGACCGCGGAGTGCCCGGACGACCTCCAGTTCTTCCGGGACGGCACCATCGACCTGAACCATCGCCTGGGCACGCCGCAGGCGCGGTTGGTGTTTCGCTGGGAGGAGCGGTGGCTCCGGTTCGTGCGGAAAGCGCTGCAGGAGGGCATCCCCCCGATCCTCTTCGTGGACCTGGGGCGGCTGTCGCCGGCCTGGCGGGGACTGCACCAGCGGCACGCGGTGGTGCTGAGCGGCGGTGACGGGCGCCAGGCGTGGATCAACGATCCGGCGCGAACGGAAGGACCGGTGCGCGTGGGTCTCTCGAAATTGATGGATTCGCTGTTGCCGGGTGAGCCGCTTGCAGCGCTGCTCCGGTGCGATCCCCGGCTCTTCGGGACGCCGGCGCCGGACGGAGACGCGGATGCAGGTGGAGTAGCCGAATCATGAGCAGTGAGACCACCCTGGCCGGCGGCTCCGCCACGCTGACCGAGCTTCAGGAGCGGTTCGTGCTCCACTGGGGCGAGATGGCGAGCGCCTGGGGCATCAACCGCACGATGGGGCAGATCCACGCGCTCCTCTACATCAGCTCCGAGCCGCTCTCCATGGACGACCTGATGGAGCGGCTGAAGATCTCCCGCGGCAACGCCAGCATGAACCTGCGCGCCCTGGAAGACTGGGGCATCGTCCAGCGGGTCCACTTTACCGGCGACCGCCGGGAGTACTTCCGCTCCCTGGCGGACGCCTGGGACCTCTTCCACACCGTGGTCCGCGAGCGGAAGCGCCGGGAGTTCGACCCGATGGTCCGCTCCCTGCGGCTCTTCCTGGCCGAGGCGGAGGCCGGACCTCAGGACCCCAAAATGGAGGTCTATCGCGAGCGGCTGGGCAGCCTGCTGGAGCTTCTCGATCTGCTGGAGCGCGCCTGCGAGCGCCTCCTGCCGCGCGCCCCGCACGAGCTGCCGCAACTGCTGGAGATCGAGGTGCAGGGGCTGACGGAGTGAGCGTGCCCCGCATCATCCTCACCGCCGGCAAGGGCGGCGTGGGGAAATCTACCACGGCCGCCGCCACGGCCGCCGCCAGCGCGGCGCTCGGCCAGCGCGTGCTGGTGATGAGCATCGACAGCGCCCACAACCTCTCGGACCTGTTCGGCGTCCCCCTGGCCACCACGCCCACCCCGATCGAGGGGACGCTCTCCGGGCTGGAAGTGGACCTCAACGTGGAGCTGGCCACCAACTGGCACCACGTCACCGACTTCTTCCGCACCATGACCTCCCACGACCCGCTCGTCTCCGAGCTGGTGGCGGAGGAGTGCGCGGTGCTGCCGGGCATGGAAGAGGTCTTCGGGCTGATGCGCCTGCAGAGCGTCTCCGAATCTGGCGAGTTCGACCTGATCGTCGTGGACACGCCGCCCACCGGGGACCTGCTGAAGTTCCTGCGCCTGCCGGACGTGCTCCACTGGCTGATGCAGAAGTACCACCTGCTGGACCGGCGGAAGCTCCAGCGCATCCGCCCGGTGGCGGAGGTGCTGAACATGCCGCTGCCGCCAGATGAGGCGGTGGGGGAGATGGAAGCCTGGTACGCCCGTGTGCGCGAAGCGAGCGCCACGCTGATGGATCACCAGCGCGTGAGCGTGCGCCTCGTCACTACGCCGGACCGGGTGAGCCTGGCGGAGACGCACCGGGCGTTCAACTGGACCTCCCTGCTGGGGATGAATGTGGACGCCGTGATCGTGAACAAGCTGCTTCCCGCCGGCGACTACCCGCCCGCGTTCGAGCCGTGGCTCACGCGCCAGGCCGACGTGCTGGAGCAGGCAGAGACGTCGTTCGGGGACGTGCCGATCCTGCGTGCGGAGCTGCAGCGAGACGAGGTACTGGGAGCGCCCGCCCTCCGAGAGTTTGGCGGCACGCTCTACGGGGAAAGAGATCCCTCCGCGCTCTGGGCCGCCGGGCCGCCGCTGGTGTGGACGGACACCGACACCGGGGCGGAGCTGCGGGTGCGGCTGCCGTTCCTGAAGAAGCGCGAGTTCCGCCTGCTCGCGGGGCGGGAGGGGCTCACGCTGCTCGTCGGCCCGCAGCGGCGCGTGATCCCGCTGCCGCCCGCCGTGCAGCGGCGAACGATGCAGGGCGCCCGGTACGAAGACGATTGGCTGGTGGTCAGCTATGGGAGCTGAATGGTGATCAAAACGGAATCCATCAAACGGCTTCGCGCCGTCACGATCGCGCTTCTGGCGGTGGGGACTCTGGCGTGTCTGGCCATGCCGCCTGCCCAGGCCGCGAGGACGATTCCGACCAACGCCGCTGACACCCGCGGGCTGTACACGGTCGACCGGCAGGGCACCGGCGTCTACTACCGGAAGGGCTTCGTGCTTGGCGTAGGCGTCAACGTGATCGAAGCCGACCTCTCCGACCCCGAGGTGAAGCTCGCGGCGATGGTCTCCCAGGGCGGCATCGGCACCGCCGAGCGGTTCGGGCGGATGGTCCGCCGCGCGCAGCCCACCGCGGCGATCACCGGCACCTTCTTCGGGATCCAGAGCCGCATTCCCACCGGCGACCTGGTGATCAACGGCAGGCCGATCTTCCGCGGGTTCATCGGCACGGCGGTCGCCATCACCGAGGGGAACCTGGTCTCCTTCATCTCCACCGAGTACAAGGACCAGTCGATCGACTGGAGCCTCTTCGACACCGTGATCCGCGGCGGCCCGCGCCTGATGGCCGGCGGCGCCGTCACGATGACCGCAAAGAGTGAGGGCTTCCGCGCGCTGCCGATCTCCGCTCGCCGCACCCGCACCGCCGTGGGCCTCACGCGAGACAACCGGCTGCAGTTCGTCGCGGTGCGGCAGGGGATCACCCTCTGGGAGTTGGCCAAGGTGATGCGCGCCATCGGCGCCTACCACGCCGTGGCGCTGGACGGCGGCACCTCTACGGCGATGTACTTCGCCGGCAACTACGTGGCGAACCCGGGCCGCGGCCTCACCAACGTGATGATGATCTATCACCGCCGCTCGCAGTACGACGCGATGCGCGCCCAGTTCTCCGGCCCTTACCGGTCGAGCTCCGCGAACTAGGTTGTTCGCCACAAAGGCACAAGGGGAGGCTTTGGGCTTTGCCGCCTGGTAGCCGACGGGTGCGCGTTGAGGCGGCTGGGCTGGCCGGACATCGGCCGAGGCGACAAAACGCCAGGTCTTTGTGACCTGGCGTTATCGGATCAATGAGGGCGGTTGGACAAGGGGTGACCCCGGAAGCAGCGCAAGCGCTGCGCCCGTCCTCACCGGCCCGAAGGCCGGCAGTGGACCCGCCTGTTTCTCCCCGTGCTCCGCGCGGCGGCGGGGATCAACCGGCATCCCGGCCCGGTTCACCCGGGTTGGAGGTACCTTAGGGGCCTTATAGTTAGATAACCAGGGTCCGCGGCCCAACCGCAGGTCCACTATACACGGTGGGCCGGCGGGTCTCAAGCCTCACGGTGCGCACAGTGCCGTCCCACCGTGAGCGCGTGACCGTCCCCGTACCATGTCAGCCAGGCCAACGGTAAGGAACTCGACCTCGTGCGTGGCACCCTGGCGACGTGTCGCGACGCACGCAGCGGCGTTCCGAGCCCGGTTGGAGATGTTTCGCAGCGGACACGTACTCCGCGCCGTGGTGGTCCTGGCGCAACATGACCAATTGCCGGGAGGGTGCGCTTGGGCATGGTCGCGCTGTGCTCAGCGGCGAGCCAGCCCGCCGCCAGAAAAACAAAATGGGGAGGCCTTTCGGCCCCCCCACTTTCCGTACTCGGTATCGGTTTCTACAGGTCTCCGGCACGATCCGCGATCGCACGGCGCTCTGCCATGTCGACCAACTCGTCCGCGTCTACCTGATACGAGCCTTCCGCAATCCGGCGCGCCAGATCCCGGAGACGCCGCTCGCGGAAGGGGTCTTCCTCCGCCATCAGCGTCTGCTTCGTAGCGGACCGCACCTCGTCCATCCGGACGCCGTGCCGTGCCGCCAGCTCCTCGACCGATCCTACAGGTTGGTCCGCCGACTTCCGGCCGTTCTGCCGGGTAGCCTCACGGATACGTGCCACCTGCTGGTAAGAGATTTGCACAGACAGTCCTCCCCGAACTATGCGGATCTACTACTTCGCCCTCTCGGATCGTGCTACGGCCGAGACTGGGAGGCGCGTCGGTAGCCAGACGATCATACCGGCTCGCCCTGGAGCGGGCCGGGTTAGACTCTCGGCTTTGCGTCCCACCCTTTCGGAATGGTTTGCCTTTGTCGATGCAGACCTTTATTTGGTTTGAAACGATTATGGCGCCCAGCCGCTCGATCTTGAGGGCAAAATCGAAAAACCTTGCCACCGATTGCCACTCTGGAGAGACGGTGTGCCGAACGGGGAGCATGGGGTCCAGTATCCCTGTTGAACGCCCATCCGGGTCTCTCCTCCCGGCCCTCAAGGCCAGGCATGGGGATGCATGCCCGGAATTGGCGGATCTTAAGCGTTGGAAGCCGGTGCTTCGCGGGATACGGTCCGAGTAAGAGCAAGAGTAGGAGTAAGATTGCTGTGGACCCGTGGCGGAATGCTTCGTTCGGTAGAATCCCCAACACCCAACACCCAACACCCAATGACCAACCTGGAAGCACTGGCGGCTGAGCTGCGCGAAGCCATCGAGGGCGAAGTCCGCTTCGACGACGTCTCGCGGCTGCTCTATGCCACGGATGCTAGCATCTACCAGATCATCCCGATCGGGGTGATCGTACCGCGGCATGAGCGGGATGTGGTGGCGGCCGTGCGGATCGCGGCGCGGCACCGGCTGCCACCAGCCTGGCGGGGCAGACGGTGGGGGCCGCGCTGGTGCTGGACTTCACGAAGCACCTGAACAACATCCTGGAGCTGAACGCGGCGGAGCGGTGGGTGCGGGTGCAGCCGGGCGTGATCCTGGACGAGCTGAACGCGTACCTGAAGCCGCACGGGCTGATGTTCGCGCCGGACGTGGCCACCAGCAATCGCGCCAGTATCGGCGGGATGATGGGCAACAACTCTTGCGGCTCCCACTCGATCTTGCACGGGAAGACCGTAGACCACGTGCTGGAGCAGCGGGTGGTGCTGGCAGATGGGTCCACCACGCAGTTTGAGGAGCTCCCGCAGGAAGAGTGGGACCGGCGAGCGGCATCGGACTCGCTGGAAGGCCGGATCTACCGCGAGGTCGGCCGGATCTGCGCGGAGAACGCGGCCGAGGTGGAGGCGCGGTTCCCGCGGATCATGCGCCGGGTGGGCGGCTACAACCTGGACGAGATCGTCCACGGCGGCCGGAATCTCGCCCGGGTTGCGGTGGGCTCCGAGGGGACGCTGGTGGCGGTGGTCGAGGCGAAGCTGAACCTCGTGCCCACGCCCCGCTTCACCGGCCTCCTCGTCTCCCACTTCGATGATCTGGCCGCCTCGCTCCGATCGGTCGCCACCATCGTGACGCACCGGCCGGCGGCGGTGGAGCTGATCGACCGGTTCATCCTCGACCTGACCAGGGACAACCTGGACCTCGCCCCCGCCCGCAGCTTCCTCTGCGGCGACCCGGACGCGATCCTGGCCACGGAGTTCTACGCGGACACCTCCGAGGGCGTAACGGAGCAGCTCGACCGCCTGGAGCGCACCCTGGTAGACGCCGGGCATGGCTACGCTCATGCCCGGCTGATCGGCGCCGCGGATCAGAAGAAGGTCTGGGCGGTCCGCAACGCCGGGCTCGGGTTGCTGATGGGGATGAAGGGGGACGCCAAGCCCGCCGGTTTCGTGGAAGACACGGCCGTGCCGGTGGAAGTGCTGGCCGAGTACATCAGCGACTTCCG
>JAJFMS010000142.1 GCA_020696885.1 Armatimonadota bacterium
GTTCCGGATCTCGGGAATCCCGCTGCCGGGTGCGACGGCAGGCGCCGCCGGGCTGTTGCCTCCGGGCGTGATCGCCTTTCAGTCGCCGGATCCAGCGAACCCCGAGCTCCCCATGGGCGGTGGTTCCCTCTCCAGTAAGATCCGGATCGGCGGACGCGCGGCGCCCCCGGGCCAGCTCGCGGTGGGGCTTGCCTCCGCGACCGAACCCGGCCCCCGGCACTGGTACGAGGCGCCCGTGGGGCCGGACGGAGGTGCGCTGCTGCGTGGTCTCCCACCCGGGGATTACCACGTCGTCCGCGCCTACCGGCCGCAGCCGGCTGCGGATCTCCCGCCGGGCGCCTGGATGAACGCCGTCTCACGCGTGCGGATCGAGGCCGGCGAGGAGGCGCGGCTTCCCGCATTGGAGTTGACGAACGAAGATCGGCCGATGCCGCAGGACCCGGCCATCCCGCCCGAGGAGACCGCGGAGACCAGGATCGAGGACGCAGCTGGTGACTACCTCCGCACCCTGGAGCTACTCCAGCCGCCGGTGACTCGATCGGATGGAGCGCTCACTCTCAAGCTGACAGGGGCCGTAGGAGGCATACCGACCGACCGGGTCTACGGGCTCCGCTCCGTGATTGCATGCGACGATCGCGGCAACCTGCTCGTCGGCAGCGCCGCTTCGGATATCCGTACGGAAGAAGCAGGCCAGTTCCAGGGCCTCACCTGGCGCCAGAGCGTGAAGCTGGGCGCTCCGCACCGGCTCGCTCGCTCGCTGGCGTGGCTCGAAGGGGCGCTCTATGCCTACGGGAACGCGGAGCGGGCGCTGGTGGAGCTTCCGGTGCCGCCGCCCGGGGGAGCGCGTTGGGAGCGCGGCCCCGTGAGCATCGAGCTCGTGTCGCTGCAGCAAGGGTTCGCGGCTCTCATCGCTGCCAAGGGGCCGGACGTAAACGAATACCTCCTGCACCTTCGCGCCGAAGGCCCAGACGGCACCCGGTACCTGCCACGCCGCGCCAACCGTCACCCGATACTGGTGGGACGGTCCGGAAATGACTACGCCCCGATCCGGTCAAACGATGCCGAAGCGGATGGACGCTGGGACACCCGCTGCTGGTACCACGTTCCGGAGCCGGTCGAGAAGGTCCGCCTGGATCTGAACATCCAGACCGAGTTGGAGCCGGTACTCTCCTTCCGTCTCCGCAACGTGCCCCTACCTGAGGCCCAGCCGTTCGTCCCGCCGGTGCCCGTCGTGCCACCGCGAACAGTCATCGCTCCGCCCCCACCCCGCCTCACACGGGTACTGCCGTTCTTCTCGGCACCCGACAAGATCGACATTCCGGGACTTCGCCAGGAAGGCGGCGCCACGCTGATCCTGCCGGTCCGGCAGGGGGACCATCCGGCCGCGGACGGCACGCTGCTGGTGGGGCTGTCTCGCAAGTCGGCTGCCGGCTGGGCCGCTCCCCGCTGGACGGAGATCGAGGTGAGTAGAGGCGTAGGCCGGCTCGAAGACATCAAACCCGGCACCTATCGCCTGTCCCTCCACTATCGCCGGACCGGCGCCGGCAGTGAAGCACGCCCACAGGTCCCGGCGATTCAGGTGACCCTCACCGCCGGCAAACAATCGACGGCACCTCCACTGCGCCTCCCCTGAGCACGCTTTGCGCGGTGTTGGGCTTTGGGTGTTGAGTGTTGAGTGTTGGGTGTTCGAGGATACTGGCTATGCTCGCCGCTCCGGGTGCTCCTGGTGCATCCGACCATCGACCGCCTGAACGCCCCCACACCTGAACCCCCGCGCAGCACCTCCTAACACCCAAGGCCCAACACCCAAGACCGTTTTTCACCATGAGGTTGACAGCTTGAGAAGCCGAATGATATGAATAGACGACTGATCCGATAGGGTTTATCTGGAATTCCGAGACGCAATGCTTTCAAGCCGGGCCAAATACGCTACGCGAGCTCTTCTGGATCTCACTTTCCGCTGCGATGAGGCGCCGGTCCACCTGCAGGACATCGCCGAGCGGCAGAGCATCCCGCTCAAATTCCTGGAGCAGATCCTGCTCTCGCTGAAGCGGATGGGGTTCGTGCAGAGCCGCAAGGGACCGGGTGGAGGGTATTCACTGGCGAAGTCCCCCTCCGAGATCACCCTGGGAGCCGTGGTGCGGGCGGTCGATGGACCGCTGGCGCCGATCAGTTGTGTCAGTCAAACCGGTTACATGGAGTGCGGCTGTCCCGAACCGGAGACGTGCGGGCTCCGGCAGGCCTGGCAGCAGGCTCGAGACGCGCTGGCTATGGTTCTGGATAACACCACGTTCGCGGACATCCGGGATCAGCAAGAGAAGTTGCAGTCGGTCCGGCACCAGGTGCTGGACTACATCATTTGAAAGCAGTGCCATGAGCGAGAAGCCTAAGCCGCAGGGTCAGCCTGCTTCCACGGCGGTGCCGTTGGAAGCGATCCAGGACGCCGTGAGGAGCGTGCGCTATGGGATCGTGCAGTTGATCATCCAGGACGGCCGGGTGGTCCAGATCGAGAAGACGGAGAAGATCCGTCTCGCCTGATCTGATCTGCGACCCAACAACCGCATACGTGGCTGACCAGACAACTGGAGGCCAGGACCCCACCGTTAGTAGACGGAGTCCTGGCCTTTTTGCTTTTCGCGCCTGCTGCGGGCGCTCGTACGTGCCTGGCTACCGGTTGAAAGAAATGAAAATGAATACACGGAACGCACTGGCTCGGATCCTGGGCCTCACCCTGGCGCTGACCGCTCTTAGCGGCTGCGGCGGCTCCAACCCGGACAGTTCCGGCGCAGCCGGCACACCGGGCGTCGCCCCGGCTTCCGCCGGGAAGAAGGCCCTCACGCTGCTGAACGTCTCCTATGATCCCACCCGCGAGCTGTACCAGGGTGTGAACGAGGCGTTCAAAGCGCAGTGGAAGGAGACGCACGGCCAGGACCTCACCATCGAGCAGTCGCACGGGGGTTCCGGCAAGCAGTCCCGGGCTGTGGCCGACGGGCTGGAGGCGGACGTAGTCACCCTGGCGCTGGGTTACGACGTGGATGCGATTGCCAAGACCGGGCTGATCGCTAAAGACTGGCAAACACGGCTGCCGCAAAACAGCGCGCCCTACACCTCCACCATCGTGTTCCTGGTGCGCAAGGGCAATCCGAAGGGGATCAAGGACTGGAGCGACCTGGTGAAGCCGGGCACCTCCGTCATCACCCCCAACCCCAAGACCTCCGGCGGCGCCCGCTGGAACTACCTCGCCGCCTGGGGCTACGCCCTCCGCCAGCCCGGCGGCAGCGAGTCCTCCGCCCGGGAGTTCGTGGCCCGGCTCTACAAGAACGTGCCGGTGCTGGACTCCGGCGCCCGCGGCTCCACCAACACCTTCGTGCAGCGGGAGATCGGCGACGTGCTGATCGCCTGGGAGAACGAGGCGTTCCTGGCCGTCAAGGAGCTTGGGAAAGAGAAGTTCGAGATCGTGGTGCCTTCGGTGAGCATCCTCGCGGAGCCCTCGGTATCCGTGGTGGACCGGGTGGTCGACAAGAAGGGCACGCGTGAAGCGGCTACCGAGTACCTGAAGTTCCTCTACACGAAGGAAGGGCAGACCCTGGCCGCCCGGCACTACTACCGCCCCCGCGATACCGCGGCCGCCGGCGACCTCGTGAAGCAGTTCCCGGAGATCGAGCTATTCACCATCGACGAGGTATTCGGCGGTTGGGCCAAGGCGCAGGAGCTGCACTTCAACGACGGCGGCACGTTCGACCAGATCTACCGGCCCCAGTAGCCGCCGCAGCGGCGGAGTGATGGAGTAGTGGAGTAATGGGTACGGGTGCCCGTACGGGCGATCACTCCATCACTCCACCACTCCATCACTCCACCACTCCATCACTCCACCACCCATCACTCCACCACCCATCACTCCACCACCCATGTCCCTCTCCCTGAAGAAACACAGCGTCCTGCCGGGCTTCGGCCTCACGATGGGCTTCACGCTGCTCTACCTGAGCCTGCTGGTGCTCATCCCGCTGTCCACGCTCTTCTTCAAAACGTCCACGCTGCCGTGGCCCAGGATCTGGTCGACCATCTCGGATCCCCAGGCGCTGGCCGCCTACCGCTTGAGCTTCGGAGCGGCGTTCGCCGGCGCGCTCGTCAACTCGGTGTTCGGGCTCATCGTGGCGTGGGTGTTGGTGCGCTACCAGTTCTTCGGCAAGCGGATCGTGGATGCGCTGGTCGACCTCCCGTTCGCGCTGCCCACCGCGGTGGCCGGGATCGCGCTCACCTCCGTTTACGCGCCCAACGGCTGGATCGGTAAGTTCCTGGAGCCGCACGGCATCAAGGTGGTGTTCCAGCCGATCGGCGTGGTGATGGCCCTGATCTTCATCGGGCTACCGTTCGTGGTCCGCACGGTCCAACCGGTGCTGGAAGACCTGGACGCCGAGATCGAGGAAGCTGCGGCCAGCCTGGGGGCCAACCGCTGGCAGACGATCCGCCGGGTGATCCTGCCGCCGCTGGTGCCGGCCGTCCTCACCGGCTTCGCGCTGGCGTTCGCGCGGGCCATCGGGGAGTACGGCTCCGTGGTGTTCATCTCCGGCAACCTGCCGATGAAGACGGAGATCGTGCCGCTGCTCATCATGAGCAAGCTGGAAAACTACGACTACGCGGGCGCCACCGCCCTCGCCATCGTGATGCTGCTGGCTTCCTTCGGGATGCTCCTGGTGATCAACGTGCTCCAGTGGTGGAGCAACCGCCGGTACATCGCCGGCTAGAGAGAGCTCCGACCATGGCTTCGACCGTTGCACTCAAACAGCGCTCCCACGCGAGCAGCAAGGCCCGGCAGAGCGAGCCGGTGCTGGTGCGCTGGCTGCTCATCGCCATCGCGCTGGCTTTCCTGGCGTTATTCCTGGTGGTGCCGCTCGCCGCCGTGTTCAGCCAGGCCCTGGAGAAGGGGCTGGATGCCTACCAGAAGGCGATCACCGAGCCAGACGCGATTGCCGCGGTGAAGCTGACGCTGCTGGCCGCCGGTATCTCCGTGCCGGTGAACCTGGTGTTCGGCATCGCCGCTTCCTGGGCCATCACCAAGTTCCAGTTCCCCGGCAAGAACCTGTTGATCACGCTCATCGACCTGCCGTTCGCGGTCTCGCCGGTGGTTTCCGGGCTCATCTTCGTGCTGCTGTTCGGCGCCCGCGGCGTGCTTGGCCCGTGGCTGCAGGATCACGACCTGAAGGTGATCTTCGCCGCGCCCGGCATCATCCTGGCCACCACGTTCATCACCTTCCCGTTCGTGGCGCGAGAGCTGATCCCGCTGATGCAGGCGCAGGGCTCAGATGAGGAACAGGCGGCCATCGTGCTGGGCGCCAGCGGCTGGCAGACGTTCCGGCGCGTGACGCTGCCCAACGTGAAGTGGGGCCTGCTCTACGGGGTGATCCTCTGCAACGCCCGGGCCATGGGCGAGTTCGGCGCCGTCTCCGTGGTCTCCGGCCACATCCGCGGCCAGACGAACACGCTCCCCCTCCACGTGGAGATCCTCTACAACGAGTACGACTTCGTGGGCGCCTTCGCGGTGGCTTCGGTGCTGACGCTCCTCGCGCTGGTCACCCTGGTACTGAAGAGCCTCGTGGAATGGAACGCCCACCGCCAGACCGCGGGCGCCGAAGAATAACCCACCTCCGAACACCCACTACCAAACACCAAAACCCATGAGCATCAATGCCAAAAACATCAGCAAGAATTTCGGCGGCTTCCAGGCGCTGAAAGGGGTGGACCTGGAGGTGCGGACCGGCGAACTCGTGGCGCTGCTGGGCCCTTCCGGTTCCGGAAAGACGACCCTCCTCCGGATCATCGCGGGGCTGGAGAAGCCGGATGCCGGTGAGATCCTCTTTCACGGTGAGGATGCCACCAGGCGCAGCGCGCGCGACCGGCACGTGGGGTTCGTGTTCCAGCACTACGCGCTCTTCCGGCACATGAGCGTGTTCGAGAACGTGGCGTTCGGGCTGCGGGTGCGGCCCCGGCAGTCCCGCCCGTCGAACAAAGAGATCAAAGAGCGCGTGACGGAGCTGCTGCGGCTGGTGCAGTTGGAAGGCCTGGCGGCCCGCTATCCGTCCCAGCTTTCCGGCGGGCAGCGGCAGCGGGTGGCGCTGGCGCGCGCGCTGGCCGTGGAGCCGCGCGTGCTGCTGCTGGACGAGCCGTTCGGCGCGCTGGATGCGAAGGTGCGCCTGGAGCTCCGGCGCTGGCTGCGGCGGCTGCATGACGACCTCCATATCACCAGCGTCTTCGTCACGCACGACCAGGAGGAAGCGCTGGAAGTGGCGGACCGGGTGGTGGTGATGAACCAGGGCCGCGTGGAGCAGGCCGGCACACCCGAAGAGGTGTACGAGCACCCTGCCAACCCGTTCGTCTTCAACTTCCTGGGCAACGTCAACCTGTTCCACGGGCGCGTTCACGACGGGGAAGCGACGATGGGTCCGCTGGCGATCTCCGCTCCGGAGCACGCCGGAGCGCTGGATCAACCGGCTATCGGCTACGTCCGCCCGCACGATCTGGAAGTGGTCCGCCACAAGAACGGCGGCACCTCCATCGCCGCCGCAGTCCGGCACATCAGCCCGGTGGGGCCGGTAATCCGGCTGGAGCTGCAGCGGGCAGACACCGGAGACCTGATCGAAGCGGAGCTCACCCGGGAGCGCTACCGGGAGCTGGCCCTGACCACCGGCGAGAACGTGTTCGTGAAGCCGCGCAAGCTGAAGGTGTTCGTAGACGACGATTACTCGATCTAGAGTGGTGGTGGGATTCCGGAACCGGCGCGAAGCGCCGCTCTCCCCCCCATTACTCCACTACTCCATTACTCCAACACTCCTCAACTCCCACACCCCCAGCACTCCCGCTGGCAAGGAGGTACACGAACGTGTCCGATAACCCCGGTACCCAGCATGGACCGCGTCGCGCGGAGGACCCCCGGGCCCTCGGCGATATCCGGGATGCGCTGCGTGGTATGGAGCACGGCAAGCTGACGGTGGTGGTGCAGGACGGGCGGATCATCCAGCTCGAGCGCACCGACAGAGTCCGCTTGCCGCGCGCCGAGCAGCCGTAGCAGCCGCTGCGGCCGGCTGACCCGACACCGGGAAGCGGAACGACGATCGAACGAAGGGCCAACCCGAATGCGGGAGGCAGAAATCAAGTGGGCGGCTGACCAGGCGCTGGAGGCTCGCACCATCAACCAAGAAGGTAGTTAGTGCATGGCTGAAAGGATCCGTGGCGTGCGCCCCTGGGCGTGCGTCACTACTACGGCTGCCGTCCTCCTGGTAGGCGCCGCCTCGGCACGCGCTGAAGACGGGGCGCCACTCGCCGCCTCCCCGGAGCTGGTGGCGGTATCTGCTTCTAGCATCTCCGCCGCTCCCGTTCTCCCCGATCGCATCGCTGAAGCGCCCGCCGCTGAAGCGTCCGCCGCCGCTGCTGCCGAGCCGCCGGTAGAGCAGCGCTTGCGGGATCTGGAGGAGACCGTCA
>JAJFMS010000143.1 GCA_020696885.1 Armatimonadota bacterium
GCCACCCCGGCTCCCGATACGGCTGACGGCAACGATCGGAACCTGATGCGGGTGACCGTGTGCTCCGAGAGCGGGATGCTGGCGCGGCGCGGATGTCCGTCCACGCACCGGGAAGAGTACCTCGCCGGCGATCTGCCCGGCCGCTGCACCCTCCATGACGGCGGTTCCACGCGGGAAAGGAAGCCCGACACCAAGCCGGCTGAGGGGGATAAGGAGCCGGATCCTACGCCGCCGGTCGATCAATAGCCGTGCCGAGCGGACGGTCGGTTTCGCCGCTGTGGCTTAGCAGGTATACTCAAGGTGAAGGGGAGTAGCCTCGGAGCAATCCTAGCCGGGAGACGTCAATACGCTGCGCGCCGCAAGGTCCAGCCGTCTCCGGCCCCGTACCCTTTGAACGGGGGCGAGACTTTCGCAGTAGATGCACGGCATCGGCTGCGGGTCTCGCTCCCGTTTTTGCATGAACGGGCAGACCGCGCAGCCCGGAAAGGAGCACCGGCGTGAAGTGTCCCGTATGTGAGATGACCCTGACGATGACGGAGCGGCAGGGGATTGAGATCGACTACTGCCAGCAGTGCCGCGGCGTCTGGTTAGACCGCGGTGAACTGGACAAGATCATCGAGCGCTCCCACGTCGGCGCAGCCGCGCCCCGCATCGAGCCGCCACGGGTGGAGACTCCCCGCGTTCACGGGGATGACTACCGCCGGGATCGCGAATACCGCGGAGATCGCGAGTACCGTGGGGACCACGAGCACCGGCGGCGGAAGAACTGGCTCGAAGAGATCTTCGACTGATCGTCCAGGTGGGGCGCCTGCGATGACCAGCGATGCCTTCCGAGCTCACCGCCCGAAGTGGGCGCCTCCGCCTGCCGGCCTCTACCTCGGGGTCGGGGCGATACTGGCGGGTGGGGGCACCCTCGCGTTCCTGCTCGGCCAGCTCGGCCTCGACCCGGCGGTCGTGTACGCGAAGCACCCGGACGCGGTCGCGCTCACGAACGGTATCGGCTTCGTGCCGGTGCTGCTCGGGGCAGCCGGCGGCGCCTTGGCCGGCGGCGTGGTGTGGGCCATCGTTACCCTGGCGGGCTGGCTCTCCTCCCGGAAGCAACAGGACACATAGGGGCCAGCCCCGATGACAGCGCCTGCAACCGAGCGGTTGCCCGGAGCCCCGGAGCCATCCGGGCAGCACCTATCGTGGACGGCGATTACAACCGTCGAGCCGTACCCGGATGGCTCCGGGACTTCCCTGAAATGCGCTTCGGAACCAGGAAGTGCTCTCGGCTGATTGCCGGAGTCCCGACGGAAGTCGGGGGCTCAAGTGACCTGCCCGGAACCCCGACTTCCGTCGGGACTCCAGCAACCGCGCGAAGGGCTAACCAAACACGGAAACGGATTTCATCCCTCGCGGGTGACCGCCCGGTCAGCGCCAACTCCGGGTCAATCGTGCCGTCGTGGTCCTCATGACCCCCGCATACTCGCTCTGTCTCGCTTCCCCTCTCCCAAAACCCCCCTCGTCTTCTCCGTGTCTCCGTGTCTCGGTGGTACCCGCCGCCCAGGATCAGAACCGATCCAGATCGGAGAGAAACGGATCCCCGGCGGGGAAGAGCGCCTCGGCGGTATCGAGCGCCCCGGGGGAGGTGAATTCGAGCAGCCCCTGCGAGGCGGCGTCACCCGGCGACAGGTAGCCGCAGAAGAGCTGCGAGAAGGTCCGGATGTCCATGCAGAGGGTGGGGTCGGACGCCCGCGCGGCCCGAACCGACACTGCGGACGAGGTGCCGTGGATGCCCAGCGGGGTGGTGTTCTCCGGAAGGAGCTCGTCTCGGATCTTGAGCCCCAGCCGGTACACACCCCGGGGAAACACCCTGGCCCGCGCGCGCAGTGCCGCCGCCACGTCGACCACCCGTAGCTGGAACATCGGCCGCACCGTGGCGATGGCCCGCGGCCGGAAGCCCTCGCGCAATGGCGCGGGGCTGCGGAGCAGCCGGCTCTGGTGAAGCGCGTCCGGGCTGGCGTTCCACTCCACAGATTCTGCGGTGGTCTGCGAAAGATGACCCAGCAGGCAGCGCCACGCCCATTGGGAGTTGGCCGCGAGGTCCTGCACCCGGAGCAGCCGCCCGCCGTAGGAGTCGCGTCCTTCGGCGGTGACCACTACACCGTCGATGGTGTCGGCGCCGCACACGAAGACGGAGAGCGCGGGGTCGTTGGACAGCGCGTGCCACCGCTCCCGCGAGTAGGCGAGAGAACAGGTGGAGCGGAGCGCGCGCTGGCGGCTGAACTCCGTGAGCGCGGGGACGTCGCCGGGGGTGGCGCGCCGGGCGCCGCTGCGCTCCGTAAACGCCGGGATGCTGCTGGGCCGGCACCAGACGTGGCAGTGGTTGCCGCCCAGCTCATAACCGAACTTGCGGTAATAGCGGAAAGAGAACGGGAAGAGCACGGAGACCGCCAGCCCGCGCGCCGGCATGGCGCGGAGGGTCTGCCGCATCAGCTCGGTGGCGAACCCCTGGTTCTGGACGTCCCGCCGGGTAGCCACGTGGCGGATGCCGCCCATCGGGATATCCGCGCCCAGGAACGAGAGCCGGGCATGCAGCAGGGTCAGGCAGGAGACGACGCGGCCGTGATCCGTTGCGACGTGAACGTCCTGGCGCAGACCCGGGGCGGGCGGGGCAGGCTGACCCTCGGCCAGGTCGAACGCTTCCCGCTGTAGAGCCCAGGCTTCGGCAAGCTCCTCGGGCCGGGCCTCACGGACCGCTCGCGTCGGCGCCGGAGGGGGCGTTCCGGTCTCGGTGATTGAGGGGACGACGACGCCGGACACTGAATCCTCCCCACTTCGGACCACGCGTGCCGGGCCCGGTTCCGACGGGGATCTGGGACGCGCCGTAATTCTACCCCCAACCACCCGGGACCAACCAGCGGAGGTTGCGCGGTCTGGAGTACTGCCCACGATCCGGGTAGTGTGCGAAGAGGGTGTCGAACGAGCAGACGGCTCGGAATGCGTAATCCGTGATGCGTAAGGAGACCCCCGGCACCTGGACCTTTACGCATTACGGATTACGCATTCCGAACTCCCGGTATCCCACTCGCCCCGGTGCTGCCTGCCGCTCGGATCGTGGATCGCACCCGCGTGGTCTCCGGATCGCAGGAGTCCAGTGGCCGACGGCGTAACAAACAGGAAACGAAATGCGAGTTTCGGTTGTCACAGAACTACAAGAAATCCAGGCTCAGACGGTTGCTAACCCCCTTGGGGCTCGGTTGAGCGACGTCTGCGTATTGGATGAAACAAACCGAGCTAAGGGTCGTCTAAAGATCCAATACTCGAGGAGCCTGGCGCCTGTCGTTTGCGTCGTCGGACAACTCCGGAACTCCGCGACCACCATTGCCCTAGACCTAACGGTCGACTTCGAGCTGTAACCCTAACCAGGATGTACCAACCCAGGATCTGGCTTCACGCGGCTTTTGCGTCCCTCATTGCAGTTGCGGCAACCCCCGCTATGGCCCAGGGGACGATTCCGGACGCGCCGACCCTCACGGACGTAGTCCCGCCTTCCGCGGCTCGCGGCGAGACCGTGGAGGTGACCCTCACCGGCACCCGGCTTGCTGGCACTAAGGATCTGCTTTGCCGGTTCTCCGCCTTTCCGTCCCTGATCACGCCGGTGGACCGCGGCCTGAAGGCTGCGGTGAGCGCCGCGACGGACGGACAGGTGAAGGCCAAGATTACGGTCCCCGCGGATGCGCCTCCCGGCCTCCACGAGATCCGGGCCGAGTCCGCGCAGGGGATCACGCTCCCGGCATACTTCTTCGTGTCGCAGTACGGCCAGGCGCCTGAGAAGGAGCCGAACAACTCCGCTCGCGAAGCCAATCCGATCACCATCCCCACCACTGTGGCCGGTGTGATCAACGGCGGGGAGGACCACGACGTATTCTCCTTCGCCGCCAAGAAGGGGCAGCGGTTGGTTTTCGACGTCGAGGGTTTCAAGCGATACGCGCCGCCGCAGAACAACATGGAGGGGGTCAGCTACCTGGATTCCTTCATCGTGCTGCGGGACGAAGCCGGCAAGGAATTGGCCTACGACGACGACAGTTCGCGCGTGGATGCCTTCCTGGCCTACGAGTTCGCAGCGGACGGCAAGTACACCATCACCATTCGGGACACCCTCTACCGGAGCCGGGGTGACTTCCACTATCGGCTGACGGTCGGCAACCGGCCCACCATCACGGCGGTATTCCCTCCCGGCGGTCCCGCTGGCAAGCGGGCGAACGTCACCGTCTACGGCTACAACCTGGACTCCTCCGGCGCCACGTCCCTCAAGCGGTTCGTGGACATGGAAGCCAACCCGGGTGCGCAGGAGTTCCGCCTGGTGACCGCCAGCGGGATGAGCAACGCCGTTCCGCTGATGGCGGAGACCCTGGTAGACGCCCTGGAAGTGGAGCCGAACGACCGGATGCAGGACGCCACCCAGGTCCAGGTGCCGGTGATCTGCAACGGCAAGTTCGACAAGATGACCGACGTGGACGGCTACCGGTTCCAGGGGCAGGGTGGCCAGCGTCTGGTGTTCTCCATCACCGCCAGCCGGCTGGGAAGTCCGGTGGATACCTACCTGACCGTCGCGGACCGTGCCGGGAAGGTCATCGCGCGGGATGACGACGGCGGTGGGATGCCGGACGCCCGGCTGGAAGTCACCATTCCCCAGACGGAAGAGTACGTCGTCTACGTGCGGAACCAGGTGCGCAGCGGCGCCGGCCCGCAGCAGTTCTACCGCCTCGCCATCCGGCCGCTGCAGCCCAGCTTCGGTCTCACCCTCCGCCAGGAAGGCGTGAATCGTCTGGGCGCCCCGACCCAGGTCCCGGTCGATTCCGTGACCGTCCCGCAGGGTGGGGACATCGAGTTCGAGGTTGCGCTGAATCGCAATGAGGGTCAGTCCGGCGATATCGCCCTCGCGATCAACGCCCCGCCGACCATTAAGGGATTCGTGCTGGAGCAGTTGATCAAGAAGACCGAGCCCGACCCCACCGGCGGTCCGCCGAAGGTCGTCAAGGTGACGGTCGAGAAGGTCCCGGTGATCAAGAACGGCCAGAACACGGCCGCGATGCGGATCTCCGTGCCCGAGACGATGGCGCCCGGTACTTACCTGGGCATGTATCTGAAAGCCACGGGCGTTGCGGGCGCCCAGCCTTTCGTTCTAAACAAACCCTTGTGGGTGACGGTTGCACCCAAGAGCTAAGGGCTCGAGACACTACGCGCCGTCGAGGCTGTTCGAGGCGCGCCGTGGGAGGCTTTCGATGGAGTTCCGTATCGGAAAGGCGATTGCGCCGGCTTTGACCCTAAGCCTGAGCGCGGTGATGCTGGCAGGCGCTGAAGCGGCGCCGGCGAAGAAGTCGGCCCCTGCCGCCCGTCCCGCTGCTGCGGCGCCCGCTGCTGCGGCGCCCGCTGCTGCGGGTAAGCTGCTTAAGGTCACGGTGCACCCGGACAAGCTCACCCTCTCGGGCGGCGGTGTCAGCCAGCGGTTCCTGGTGTTCGGCCACTACGCGGGAGGTCGGATGCGCGACCTCACGGCTACCGCCAAGGTCGCGAAGGCCGGCACGGCGGGGATCAAGATCGAAGGGAACCGCGTCTCCGCTCTCAGCAACGGCCCCGCGAAGCTCATCGCTACCGTGGGCGGCCTGTCGGGCGAGATGGCGATCACCAACCAGGACATCAACGCCCCGGCCGACTGGAGCTTCGCCAACGAGATCGTCCCGGTCTTCACCAAAGCCGGCTGTAATACCGGCGGCTGCCACGGCTCGCCGTCCGGCCGCGGCGGGTTCCGCCTGTCGCTGTTCGGCTACGAGCCGGTTTACGATTACCAGCAGCTCGTGCTGGAGCGGAGCGGCTCCCGGGTCAACAAGAACCAGCCGTCTCAAAGCCTGATCCTGGCCAAAGCCACGATGAAGGTGCCGCACGGCGGCGGGCTGCGCTTCAAAGAAGGCAGCGAGTTCTACACCCGCATCCTGCAGTGGCTGTAAGACGGCATGACGGCCCCCGCGGATCCGGACCTCCGCAAGGTGCTGCCCGCCGAGACCCGCCAGACCGAGTTCGAGCCGCGCCTCAACCGGATCGAGATCTACCCCACCGAGTGGACGCTGGACAAAGCCGGCGAGACCCAGCAAGTGGTCGTGATGGCGGTGCGGGACGACGGCACCACGCAGGACGTCACCCAGTACGCCCGCTACACCAGCAACGATGACCAGGTCGGTGAAGTCGATGATGACGGGCTCATCACCGCGGTGAAGGCCGGCGAGACCACCATCATGGTGCGTTACCTCGGCGGCGTCGGCACCGTGAGCCTGAAGGTACCGCGCCCGCCGATCGCCGCCACCGAGTACGCGAACTTCAAGTCGAACAACTACATCGACGAGCTCGTCCTGACGAAGCTGAAGGAAGTGCGGATCCCGCCTTCCGACCTCGCCGGCGACTCGGAGTTCATGCGCCGCGCGTTCATCGATACGATCGGCTTGATCCCTTCGCCGGAGGAAGCCAAGGCGTTCCTGGACGACAAGTCCCCCAACAAGCGGGAGAAGCTGGTCGACTCCCTGCTGGCTCGGCCCGAGTTTGTGGATTACTGGACCCTGAAGTTCTCGGACCTCTTCCGGAACAACCAGCAGAACAAGCAGGACAAGGGGCTCCAGGTCTACTACCGCTGGATCAAAGACCGGGTGGCGAGCAACACTCCGTGGGACCAGCTCGCACGGGAGATGATGACCGCCAGCGGCAGCGGCTTCAACGTTGGGCCGGCCAACTGGTACTCGATCGGTGACCTGGGCGCCGACTACCCGCTGTTCGTCGCGAGTGCCACCAGCCAGGTGTTCCTGGGCGTCCGCATCGACTGTGCCCGGTGCCACAACCACCCGTTCGAGTCCTGGTCGCAGATGGACTACTACGGATTTGCGGCCTTCTTCGCCCGCACGAAGGTGAAGAACGGCCCAGGTGAGCAGGAGCGCATCTTCTACGCCGCCAGCGATGGCGAGGTGATGCACCCGCGTAAGACCACCCTCGTGGTCCAGCCGAAGCTGCTCGGCGCCGACGTCGTCACCTTCGCTCCCGACGAGGATCGCCGCGAGCGCCTGGCCGCCTGGATCACTTCTCCGGCGAACCCCTGGTTCAAGCGCTCCATCGCCAACCGGCTCTGGAACAACTACTTCGGACGCGGCCTGGTGCATCCGGTAGACGACTACCGCCAGACCAACCCGGCCGCCAACGAGAAGCTGCTGGACGTGATGGGCGAGAAGATGGTCGCCTACAAGTTCGACATCAGGGCGCTGATGAAGGACATCCTGAACTCGCGCACCTACCAGACGACCACGGTGCCGAAGAAGGAGAACACCGACGATCGGCTCTACGCCTCGCACTCCCTCCCGCGCAAGCTGATGGCCGAGGTGCTGCTGGACGCCGTGGATGCCGCCACCGGCAACAACGCCTACTACGGCCAGGGCGCGGCGCGCGCGGTG
>JAJFMS010000144.1 GCA_020696885.1 Armatimonadota bacterium
TGGCTGGAATAGCTCATCGGCGCCCGAATATAAAGGTTGTGCTGCTCGTTGGCGCCGCTGCGTAGCTCCCGTGGGGGGATGCGGTATTCGCTGGCGCCTTCGAGGCCCTGGCTGAACCGGCCACGCACCTCCACCTTGGCCGGCGTGCCCTGGTGCGTGAGCGTGACCCGGACCGGAAACCAGCGCTGCGACTTGTAGTAGCCTTCCAGGCCGACGTCCGCGTTGAGGGTGGTCTGGGCCACCGCGGCTCGCGGCGCGGAAACCGCGACGGCGAGGGCGAACACCAGACTCGAGCCCAGAACCCAGCGGGTGAATGGGGGATAGCGATGGTTCATCAGGGGTGGCGGGATCCGAAAGCCGCACGCGCGTAGGGACGCGCGTCGTGCGCAGACATGCAGTAGAACGATGTCCTGCGGCAGTGGTTACGTGGGACAGAGTCCAGTTAATAGAATAGACCAGAATACTCCTTCGTCGGCAGGGCGGACGGGGCGTCGTTCGTTTGACACGCCTCATCACTCATGCTATATCTACGCACGTGAGCGGACCCTTCGCTCGACACTGTTCGGAGCGCCATGCATCATCCCCAGCGCCTTTCTCTCAAGAGCCTGTGGCGGCTCTACCACACCGCTCAAGAGCTCCTGCAGAGCGGCCAGACCGAGGACGCCGCGGACCACTTCAGCCGGCTGCTTTCCGCGCGCCTGCGGCGGCCGAAGGGGGTGGAGCCGCGAGGGTGGGATGATAGCAACCCGCTGGTCTCCCGCGCCCGCCTGGGGCTCTGTTACTGCTACGTGGAGCAGGGCCAGCTCGAAGCCGCGATGACGGAAGTGGAAGGCGTGCTGCAGATCGAGCCCAGCAGTGCGGAGGCGCTCTGCGAGCTCGCGTTCATCCTCTGCCTGCGCGGCCAGCGGGACGACGCTCGAAAGGCGCTGGAAGCGGCCATCGAGCACAACCCCCAGAGCGCCCGCGCCCACAAGGCGCTGGGCTACTTCTTCCTCCAGGAAGACGACCTGGAGCGCGCCATCGCGGAGTGCCGCGCCGCCGTGCAGTGCGATCCCACCTACGACCCCGCCCACGTGGAGCTGGCCGTTGCCCTGGGACGCGCCGGCAAGTTCGACGAAGCGGTGCGGGCCATGTCTCGCGCCCTCCAGTTGGCGCCGGAGCGGGCGGACTACTACTTCAGCCTGGCGGCGCTCCTCCGGGAGACCCGCCGGCACGAGGAAGCGCAGGGCATCCTCCAGGGCGGCCTCCGCCTCGACCCGGGGAATCGCGATCTCCTGGAAGCGATGGCCGAGGTGATGCTGGAGACCGGCCAGCCGGATAAGGCGATCGACTACGCCCAGCGGCTGCTCCGCGAGTGCAACAACAGCATGACCGCCCGGGACGTGCTGGGCGTGGCCTACCTGCAGCAGGGCCGCGTGAACGAGGCGCTCCGGATGGCGGACCAGATGGTCGCCATCAGCCCGCTGGACCCCAGCCACCACTTCAAGAAGGCGGTGCTGTTCCAGCAGCAGGGCATGATGCGCGAAGCGCTCCGCGAGTTCGTCCGCGTGGCCGAGCTGACTCCTGACACGGAGATGGGCTGCGAGGCGCGCGAGGCGGTGGAGCTGATCGACAACCAGCAGATGCGTGCCATCGTGCTGGTAGCCTCCGAGGACCCGATCTTCCGCACCAAGCTCCGCCGGGACCCGGTGCAGGCCACCCGCGAGCGCGGCTTCTTCCTCAGCGAGGCCGGCTCGTCCGCGCTGCAGATGCTGGACCTGGACGGCCTGGCGGCCTACAGCGGGGGCGCTCAGCCCGTCCTGTTCCACTAGCATTGTGAGCCGGCCGCTCTCCCTGGACCCGGAGCTCAACCTCCGCCTCTTCACTGCGGGGGTACCAGCCAGTGTCCGGGCGGCCGGCACCGCCTCGGGCGCGGCCCTGCCGCTGGAGCTCGGCGCCTGGAACGTGCTGGTCGACGGCATCGGCCCGGATGAGCACGGCGCGCTCACCGCCCTGGCGCACGTAGCCGGAATGCGTGCCCAGTGGGTGGTCCCCTGGCTGCGACTGGGGGGCACCCCGGAGCAGCTTCTGGATCTCACCGGCGCCCTCCACCGCACCCCCTTCGCCCGGCTCGCTTCGGAGCTGCGCGCCGCTCTGGAGGCGTTCGAAGCCCAGCTCTACCGGCCGGAGCCCACCCTCGTGATGGGGGTGCTCAACGTCACCCCGGACAGCTTCAGCGACGGCGGCCGCTGGATCGCCCCCGAGCGCGCCGTGGAGCACGGCCTGGCGATGGTGGCGGATGGAGCGGACATCCTGGACATCGGCGGCGAGTCCAGCCGGCCGGGAGCCGAGGACGTCCCGGAGGATGAGGAGCTGCGCCGCGTGCTGCCGGTGATCGCCGCCCTGCGCAGCCAGACCGGCGCCCTGATCTCCGTCGACACCCGCAATGCGGCGGTAGCACGCGCGTGCCTGGACGCCGGCGCCGATTGGGTGAACGACGTCACCGGCATGACCCACGACCCCGCCATCGCCGACGTGGTGGCCGCGCACCCCAGCGCGAAGCTGGTGCTCATGCACTCCCGCGTGCGACCCGCGGAGGAGCGCTACTCCACCGCCTACGGCGACGACGCGGCGCCTGAGTATGAGGACGTGGTCGCGGACACCCTCCGCTGGCTGCGGCGGCAGGCGGACCGCGCCATCGAGCGCGGCGTCCCACCGGAGCGCCTCTGGATCGACCCCGGCTTCGGCTTCGGGAAGACCTTCGAGCAGAACGTCGACCTCCTGCGCCGCCTCCGCGAGTACACCAGCGCCGGGCTGCCGGTGCTGGTCGGCACCTCCCGGAAGAGCACCGTCGGCCGGCTCTGCGGCGGGCTGCCGCCGGACGACCGCCTGGAAGGCACCGCCGCCACGGTAGCCTCCGCCATCGCCCAGGGCGCCGCCGCCGTCCGCGTCCACGACGTCAAGCCGCTCGCCCGCATCGCCCGCGTCACCGACGCACTGCGCTGAAACTCCCTTCCGTCGCTTCCGTCCCTTCCGTCCCCTTGGGTCCCTTCCTTCCCTTGGGTCCCTCCCCACCCGCCCTCCCGGTCACCACCGCCTCCACCGGCCGGATCCTGTGCGGCTATTTCTTAGTCCCCTCGCTTGCACTCCCCACAACCCCGTGCTAAACTCTCAGTCAAACCTATGTTCTATATTTCCCAGCGCACGACCAGGCCAGGCATGCGCCTTTCCAGGAGGGATGGATGAGCCAGCATCGCATTCGCCGCACTCCCAAGCCGCTCGCCACGGAACAGCTCCTCAAGGATCTCGAGCCGGCGCCTCCCGCGGATCCGGCCACACTCGATGGCATCCGTGCGGAAGTAACCCACGGGCTATGCGCTCGCAGCCCGGTCATCAGCACCTTCGAGTCGCAAGAGGAGTGGGACACCTTCCTCCGCTCCTGGCGGCAGCGCCTCCAGCCCGAAGGCCCGGAAGAGGAGCTGCTCGTGGAAGAAATTGCCCTCACCCAGTGGCGCCAGCGCCGTCTCGGCCGCTTTGAGACCGAGCAGGTGAACCGCCAGCTTCGCGAGGCGGAGTCCGCCTGGGCTGCCGACGCTCACGCCGGCGACTCCCGGGAACAGCTCGCCGCCGATCTCCGCCACCGCTTACTCCACGCGTCCGTCCCTTCGGCCGAAGACATGCAGCGCCTCCAGCGGCATGAAGCCCACCTCCTCCGCTCCTACAAGCGCCGGCTTCTCGACCTCGACGACCTCCAGCGCCGTCGCCGGGCGCGAGAACAGCAGGCAGCAGCCGAGCAAGCGAGCGTTAATAGTACGCAACTAAGAAATTGCAACTCCTCTCCGCCGCCCGTCGAGCAGCCCCAGTTCGACGTTCTCCCTCCCTTCCCCAACCGGGCGTCCCCGTTCCCGGGTCCCCGCCCGGTCCCCTCACCAGCACCGCTCGAGCCTCGTAACTCGCAGATCGCTCGCCCTGCCTATGGGCAGCCCGGCTACCGCTTCCATGTCGACGATGAGTGAGGCTGCTCGTCGAGCGCCTGGATCCGCCGCTCGATCCACTCGTTCAGCCCGATGGCGAACAGGATCAGGACCCCGGCCAGGAGCAAAGTGCCGAGTACCCCGCCCACGTACCACCACCAGGGCGCGCTTCTACCCTGGAGCAGGTCGAACGGCAACCGGGTGACGACGGCGAGCACCCCGATGAGGCCACCGAGCAGGCCCAGGTAATAGCTAACGTCCGCCACCACCCAGAGGCGGCCCAGCCACTTGCCGTACGAGGCGGCGCGGAGGTAGCGCGGGTTCTCAATCGGCATCAGATCCTCGGGTCGGGAATGGCTTTCCGCCGCTCTCGGAGCAGGTCGCCGCTAGCGAACGCCCCACGAGGCGGCTGCCTACAGCTTACTGTTCAACGGCGTTCGTCGTTGATCCCCGCGCCCGTCTTCGAGCCTGCACAAGCAGGCTTCCTAGGTGGAGCCGCGCGGCTTCAGCCCGCGGCGGTCCAAGCGCTCGGGGATCCGGGATCCAGGCCTGAAGTGCAGCTAGCTCGTGACAAAAGGCGGCACGACCGACCCCGAACGCCCCGGCCGCGTTAGAATTCAGGCATATGGACCCAATCCCTACCCAGAACGTCATCGTCCTCGACTTCGGCGCCCAGTACAGCCAGCTCATCGCGCGCCGTATTCGCGAGTGCCACGTCTACTGCGAGCTGCTGCCTTGCGACATCTCGCTTGATGAGATCCGCCGGCGGCAGCCCTCCGGGATCGTGCTGAGCGGCGGTCCGCCCAGCGTGTACGAGCCGGGAGCGCCCGAGTGCGATCCGGGGATCTATGATCTCGGCATCCCGATCCTCGGCATCTGCTACGGGATGCAGTTGATGGCGCGGCAGTTGGGCGGGGACGTGGTCCCCGGCGGCCAGCAGCGGGAGTACGGCAAGACGGAGCTGGAGGTGAGCGCTCCGGAGGACCTGTTCTTCGGCCTCAGCCGCCACCTGGTCTGTTGGATGAGCCACGGTGACCGGGTGGACGCGCCGCCTCCCGGATTCCAGACGCTCGCCACCACGCCGAACACCCCGGTGGCCGCCATGGGCGCTCCGGACCGGAAACTGTACGCCGTTCAGTTCCATCCCGAGGTCACCCACACCCCCTGGGGCAAGGAGGTCCTCCGGAACTTCCTGCTCCGCGTGTGCGGCTGTGAGCCCACCTGGACGATGGAGAACTTCCTCCAGGCCGCCGCCCGCACCATCCGGGAGCAGGTGGGGGACGGGCGCGTTATCTGCGGCCTCAGCGGCGGCGTGGACAGCGCCGTGGCCGCGGCGCTGGTGCACCGCGCCATCGGCGATCAGCTTACCTGCATCTTCGTGAACCACGGCCTGCTGCGTAAGGGCGAGGCGGAGGCGGTGCGGGAGACGTTCTCGGACCACTTCCACGTGCCGCTGGTCTACGTGGACGCCGAGGACCGCTTCCTGGAGAAGCTCGCGGGCGTGAGCGACCCGGAGCAGAAGCGCAAGATCATCGGACAGGAGTTCATCCGGGTCTTCGAAGAGGAGGCCAAGGGGGTGGGGGACGCGCAGTTCCTGGTGCAGGGCACGCTCTACCCGGACGTCATCGAGAGCGGCACCGGCAAGGCGCACACCATCAAGACCCATCACAACGTGGGCGGGCTGCCGGAGAAGATGTCCCTCAAGCTGGTGGAGCCGCTCCGCTGGCTGTTCAAGGACGAGGTCCGCACCCTCGGCGAAGAGCTGGGGCTGCCGTCCGAGATGGTGTGGCGGCATCCGTTCCCCGGTCCCGGCCTGGCGGTGCGCATCCTGGGCGACGTCAGCCGCGAGAAGCTGGAGATCCTTCGGGAAGCGGACGCCATCGTGCTGGAAGAGCTGCGGCGGGCCGGGCTCTACCGCAGCATCGCGCAGGCGTTTGCCGTACTGCCGGCGGACCGCACCGTAGGCGTGATGGGGGACCAGCGCACCTACGCCCACTTCGTGGTGCTGCGCGCGGTGACCACCGAAGACTTCATGACCGCGGACTGGGCCCGCATCCCGCACGAGGTGCTGGAGCGGATGAGCACCCGCGTGGTGAACGAGGTCGCCGGCGTCAACCGCTTCCTCTACGACCTCACCTCCAAGCCGCCGGGCACCATCGAGTGGGAATAGGCGGATGGAGCTGACTGCCCCGAGCCCGGCCGCGGAGCTCCATCCGGACGTGCTGGAGGTCCTCATCTCCGAGGAGCAGCTCCGGCTCCGGGTGGCGGAGCTCGGCGCCGCCATCTCCCGCGACTACGCCGGCCGGGACCTCCACCTCGTCTGCGTGCTCCGTGGAGCGCTGCTGTTCGTGGCGGACCTGATGCGAGCGATCCGCGTGCCGCACTCCGTGGACTTCATCTCCATCTCCAGCTACGGCTCCGGCACCCGCTCCTCCGGCGTAGTCCGGATCGTCAAGGACCTGGAAGACTCGATCGAGAGCCGCCACGTGCTGGTAGTGGAAGACATCGTAGACAGCGGGCTCACGCTCAGCTACCTCCTCAACCTCCTCCGCGACCGCAACGTGGCCTCGCTGGAGGTGTGCACGCTGCTGGACAAGCCCAACGCTCGCAAGGCTGATCTGGAGCCCCGGTACGTAGGCTTCGAAGTCCCCGAGGCGTTCGTGGTGGGATACGGGCTGGACTACAACCAGGGCTATCGCGGGCTGCCCTACATCGGCATCCTCAAGCCGGACGTCTACGGCGGCGGTTGACAGCAGGCGCCACCACGCCCGGCCGCGAGGGACTCATGGGTTTTGAGAAAATGGTGCCAGCCCGGCAGCGAGGGATTTGAAATCCCTCGCTGGGTGGCCTGCGGCCAGTCGTCCTCTGGACGAGAGATCCTTCGACCCGAGCCTGCCGCGAGTGCCGCAGCAACCCCAGGGCTGATGAAGTATCCTCCGCCACTACTCCAGCACTCCACTACTCCAACACTCCTCACCCCCCTCTTCGCCGCTCGCCCGACGACCTGGCGGTTTGTAGACACTCCCTTTGGGGGTATGTTAAGCTGACTCCTGGCGAAGCACGCGTCACGCGCTGCTGTACCGATCCCACAACCCCCGCCCCGCTTTGCCATCGGTTCCGTCCGCCCCTCGGATCCCCTCGCAGTACCGGGAAACCGGTGCGGACCGCTCATCCCCGCCCACCCCTCGCCCACACATGGAATCCATGGAACTCGCTGAACTCGAATCCAAGACTGTAGAGGAGCTGCAGGAGATCGCCCGCGGCCTGGAGATCGAGGAGATCGACCGGCTGCGCAAGCATGACCTCACCTTCAAGATCCTGCAGACACAGGCGGAATCCAGCGGCCTGATTTACGGCCAGGGCGTGCTCGAGATCCTTCCGGACGGCTGGGGCTTCCTTCGCCACGATAACTTTGCTCCCGCGCCCGACGACATTTATGTGTCGCAATCGCAGATCAAGCGGTTCGGGCTGCGCACCGGGGATTGGGTGAGTGGACAGGTACGCCCGCCCAAGGAA
>JAJFMS010001167.1 GCA_020696885.1 Armatimonadota bacterium
TCGTAGAGTGCCAGCAGCGCCTGGGTCTCCGCGGGCTTCGGCGGGCGGGTCAGCGCCATTCGGAACGCGATGATCACCCGGTCGCGCGGGCTGGCGGACGTGCTGGTCAGGAGCCGCTCCGCGAACTTCCGAGAGGACTCTACGTAAGTCGGGTCATTCATCAGCACCAGGGCCTGGAGCGGCGTGTTGCTGACGGAGCGGCTCACCACACAGAACTCTCGCTCCGGTGCGTCGAACGCCTGCAGCGAGGGCGGCGGGGAGGTCCGCTTCCAGAAGGTGTACATGCTGCGCCGGTACAGCTTGTCGCCGTGATCCTGCTCGTAGGTCTGGGCGGTGAAGTTACCGCCGAACGCCAGCTCTTCCCACAGCCGCGCGGGCTGGTACGGCTTCACCGAAGGGCCGCCGCACGTCGGCACCAGCAGACCCCCCACCGCGAGCGCCTGGTCGGCAGGGAGGCGGAGCCGGGGGGCGCGCGCCAGCAGCCGGTTCTCCGGATCCCGCTCCTGCAGTGCCGGGTTGGTGCGGGACGACTGCCGGTACGTGGCGCTCGTCACCATCATTCGCTGCATCGCCTTCACGTTCCAGCCGACCCGGATGAACTCCGTAGAGAGCCAGTCCAGCAGCTCCGGGTGCGTGGGGCGCTCGCCCTGTGTGCCGAAGTTCTCCGGCGTGCGCACCAGGCCCGCTCCGAAGTGCTGCTCCCAGAAGCGGTTGATGGTGACCCGCGCGGTGAGCGGATGGGCCGGGTCGACCAGCCACTTCGCCAGCGCCAGCCGGTTCGGCGAGGCGCCCATCGGCAGCGACGAGAGGGCCGCGGGCACGCCCGCCGACACCTTCTCGCCCTTCTGGTTGTACTCGCCACGGATGAGCAGGAAGGTGTCGCGCGGCTTCTCCAGCTCCTGCATTACCATCGTGGTTGGGATGGCGTTGTCCAGCTCGGTGCGGCGCGCATTCACCGTAGACATTTCACCGCTGAGCTGGCGGTACTGCGGGTCGTGGTTCTCCAGGTAGAACCGGGCCAGGGTCGTCTTCTGCTCGGGGCTACGCTTCTCCACCGGGGTTGCAACGATGGCGCGGACCGCGTCGATCCGCGCGACCAGCCCCACCTCGTCCGGCGCCAGGGCGCGGTCGTAGATGCGGACCTCGTCGATCATCCCCTTGAACAGCGCGCCCGGGTTGCGACGCCCGATCTGCGCGGGGGTCGTCGCCCGGATCGATCCGGTGAGCTTGTCGTGGGTTACGTCCAGGTCCGCGGGCTTGCCGTTGACGTAGATCTTGACCCCTTTTGCCTTGCTGGAGCCGTCATACGTCACGAACAGGTGCGACCACTTGTTCAGCTCGATCTGCGTCTTCGAGTTGACGCGGATGGCGTTGGTCTCCCACTCGTTCACCAGGTGGACAAACGGACGGCGATCACCCAGGTAGAGGTCCCACCCGCGGAACTTGGCCGTGTCGTCCATCCGCGAGACCACGGTCATCGACTCGTTGCTAGTGGGATAGACCCACGCGCCGTATGAGAACCGGTCGCCGGTATCGAAGTCGAGCCCGGGGCCTAGCTCCCCGTAGGTGGTGCCATCCAGCTTCAGCGCGCCGCCGAACTGTCCCGGCGCCCAGGCCACGTTGCCCTTCAGGCCGCCCGGGGTCGGCCCCACGGCGTCTTTCGCCGCGGCGCCCTGCATCTCGTCCAGGCCGTAGTGGGCCACCAGGCCCGAGGAGACGGCGGGGAGCGACTGCATCCCGGTGCCGTTCTCACGCTCCCAGGCCGCCATCTCCGGCTCGGCGGAGGCGGTGCGCGTCTTGATTGCCTGGTCCAGTTCGGCGATCTTCTTGTCGAAGGCCGCTAACTGCGCTGCCTGCTCCGGCTTTGGCGCCTTCAAGAACGGCACGGCGTTACCGCGCTGTCCGTCCAGGCCGTTCTCCGGCACGTTGTTGAAGAACGCGTAGAAGCTGTAGTAGTCCTTCTGGGGGAGCGGATCGTACTTGTGGTCGTGGCACTGGCTGCAGCGGAGGGTAAGCCCCATCCAGGTGGTGGAGGTGGTGTCGATGCGGTCCGCGATGTACGCCGTCTGGTACTCCTCGGGGATGGCGCCGCCTTCGAAGTTGATCGGGTGATTCCGGTTGAAGCCGGTCGCGATGCGCTGGGACAGCGTCGGGTTTGGGAGCAGGTCTCCGGCCAACTGCTCGACCGTAAACTGGTCGAACGGCATGTTCTTGTTGTAGGCCTCGATCACCCAGTCCCGCCACGGCCACATGTCCCGGTGACTATCGATGTGATAGCCGTGCGTGTCCGCGTACCGTGCCAGGTCCAGCCACTTGAGCGCCATCTTCTCGCCGTAGTGCGGCGAGGTCAGGAGACGGTCCACCACCCGCTCGTAGGCGCCTGGCTGCTGGTCCGCGATGAAGGCGTTCACCTCGGCGGGCGTGGGCGGGAGGCCGGTAAGGTCGAGCGTTACGCGACGGATCAGCGTGTACCGGTCCGCCACCGGCGAGGGGCGCATCCCTTCCTTCTCAAACTTACCGCCCTGCGCGATCCAGCGGCGAAGCGTTTCCACCTGCGCCGGCTTCAGCGTCTTGCCGAAGGCGTCCGGCGGCATCTTCAGGGCGTTGGTCGCCAGTACGCGGTTCAGCAGCTCGCTCTTGGCCGGGTCGCCCGCCACCAGGGCGTGTTTGCCGGACTTCAGCACTTGCAACGCGCCCGCGGCCGTGTCCAGCCGGAGCCCGGCTTTGCGAGTCTTCTCGTCCGGTCCGTGACAGGCGAAGCAGTTCTCCGAGAGGATCGGCCGGACGTCTCGATCGAAGTCGACCTGCTGGGCGCCGCTTCCCTTGGGCAGCTCGGCAGAGATGCCCGAAAGCGGTACGATCACGCAGCCGGCGAGCAGCGTACCGAAAACGGTGAGACCGACAGTGGTGGATTTCTGCATTGCCTTAAAAGCCATTATTTACGATCCGCGTCCTGGCAGGAGTGGGTACCGCGTCTCCACGATGAACTAGGCCCGGGTATATAGACGAGAACGGCTCTCGTCCCGATGGTTGAGAGTTTCTGGGGAGTTGCGCGCTTCGTCTCTTTCGTCGTTCCAGCGAGGGCGAGCGATTCCCTGCGCGGCAGGGCGGGTCGCCGCAGCGCGACGGCCGTGAGCCTGACCTATAGTTCGCGGTTACACCCGTTCGCCCGGATCATGGATCGTGATCCGGGAGGGCCGCTACAATACCAGCAGAGCGGCGCTCGGCCCGCCGCGGCGGTAACTCCGGCATGCTACTCAAACTCCTCGGGCTACTGGTGGTGGGCTGGCCGCTGGTGAAGCTGGTCCTCGCCCTCTGCTATCCGAACGTCCTCCGCCGGCTGGCCGGGCGGAAGGCACAGCGGGCGATCGAGGAACAGTACGGCCGCGGAGACCGGCGGCAGGAACAGGAAGTCGCCCGCGTCGGCCACGCACTCGCCACCGCCGCGGGTTATCGCGGCGCGCAGTTCTACATCCTTCGCGGCCCGACCTGTAACGCCGTAGCACTCCCCAACGGCCGCATCTACGTGTGGGAGGGTCTACTCCGTCTCACCGGGAGTGATCCCGATCGACTGGCCGGAGTGCTGGCGCACGAGCTGGGCCACCTCGAATGCGATCACTTCCTCCAGCGAGCCCGGTTCGCACTGGTGCTGGAGACCACCCTGGGCTGGCTTGGCGGGAGTTGGGTCAGCCGGATGTCCAGCGTGCTGATACGAGACTTGCTGTCCACCGGTTTCAGCCGGGCGCAAGAGCGAGAGGCGGATGACGCGGCATGCCGCCTGCTGAAGAAAGCCGGCCGATCGCCGGAGGGCCTGGCGAGCCTACTGGAGGCGCTGGAATCGGGCGAGGTGCCGTCCTCGCTCCTCGGCACCCACCCAGCGGCCCGCGAGCGCGCGGCGCAGATCCGCACATGGATGCGGCGCACGCCGCTGGAATAGCAGGGGAGTAATGGAGTGGTGGAGTGGTGGAGTGGTGGGTACTGGTGCGGCCTTACGGCCGCGATCTCCATCGATCCATTACACCAGCATTCCCCGCGCGTACTTCATGAGCCCTGGGTTGGCTGCGGCGTTCACGGCCCGACGGGCTCTGATGGGCTTTGAGGGAAGGTCGCGAAGCGAGTATGGGGTGTGGGAGTTTGGGAGTATGGGAGAGGAAGGCGACGCTTCGCGCCGCTGCCCGCTCGCCCACACGCCGGGTGGACTACTGCCTCGCCCCGGGCGGAGGGGCGTCGAGCACCTCGCGGACCTTGCGCGCGAGGTCGCCCATCCCGAACGGCTTCTGAATGAAATGCCACCCGGAACCGACGATTCCGTCCCGGATCACGGCTTCGTCCGTGTAACCGGACATTACCAGCACGCGGATCTCCACGTCACGAGCGGTGATGAACTCCACCAGCTCGATGCCGCTCCGTCCCGGCATCACCACGTCCGTCAGGAGCAGGTGGATTGGGTCGGGGTAATCCAGCAGCCGGCGGATCGCGTCGTCGCCGTTCATCGCTTCGATCACCGAATAGCCGTACTGCCGTA
>JAJFMS010001168.1 GCA_020696885.1 Armatimonadota bacterium
AGCGCCTCGGAGAAGGTGGGCGCGGCCACCGGCATCACCATGAACTCCTGGAAGTCCGTGCTGCCTTCGGCGTGCTTGCCGCCGTTCATGATGTTCATCATCGGGACCGGGAGCTGGTAAGCGCCCACGCCGCCGAGGTAGCGCCACAGCGGGAGGTCCATCGCGATCGACGCAGCCCGGGCCGTCGCCAGGGAGACGCCGAGGATCGCGTTGGCGCCCAGCCGGCCCTTGTTGGGGGTGCCGTCCAGCTCCAGCATGATCCGGTCGATGGCGATCTGGTCCAGCGCGTCCTCGCCGATCAGCGCCTTCTGGATGGCGTTGTTGACATTCTCAACCGCCTTCAGGACGCCCTTGCCGCCGTACCGCTTCTTATCGCCGTCCCGGAGCTCGACCGCTTCGTGGGCGCCGGTGGAAGCCCCGGAGGGTACCGCCGCGCCGCCGATGACGCCGCTCTCCAGCTCGACTTCCACCTCGATGGTGGGGGTGCCGCGAGAATCCAGGATCTCCCGCGCGTGAATCGCTTCAATGATAGTAGACATGTTCGTTCCGCTTCTACGTGGCGTAGGCTTCCCCGGACGGGAAGCAAAAGTGGTGTAGGGCAGTGGCCCCCCGGACAGTTTGGAACAAAAATAGAGGCGCGTCAGGTTCCGGCGGGGTACCGCACCCGGTCCCGATCTCGGCAAGCGACTGCACGGCAGGCACAAGGGGCGGGCAATTTCGCCATCCGGGTAGGCAGCCGCCGCATTCTTAACAGTGTCCTCGCGCACCGGAAGCGGGGGGACGGAGGAGCCGCTGTGGACGTGAGACGGGTCATCTTGCTAACGGGCATCCTGCTATTCGGCGGGGTGCCGGCCGCCCACGCCTGCCTCTGGGACTCCGACACCCTGCTGGAGGAGCGGCTCACGAACCCGAAGATGGCCGCCGCCGTGCTGGATGCGCCGCCCAAGCCGGACGTTCGTCGGCTCCGGGCTCGGATCGAAGCGTTACGAGCCGCTCCGCGGGAGAACGACCCCGCCTGGTGGAATGATCTGGCCGGCGCCCACCTCCGCCTGGGTGAGACCGCGACGGCGGTGGAGTTGCTCGAGCCCGCAGTCCGCCGGTTCCCTGACGACTACGGCGTGCACGCCAACCTGGGCACGGCCTACCACCTGCTCAAGCGGTATGCCGAGGCGGAGCGGGAGATCGCGCGGGATCTGGAGCTGAACCCCGAAGCGCACTCCGGCCTGGAGCGGTACCACCTGGCGCTGCTCCAGTACCTGGTCCGCGACAAGACTTATCAGGCGCGTCACGTCTACGTGGACGAATGGACCGAATCGTTCTTCACCAGCTCAGTTCCCAGGCTGGAGCCACCGCAGAAGCAGCTGTCTGCGGCCGCCAAGAACAGCTACCAGCCCGAACCGCGTTACGACGGAAGCTCGCCACCCACACTAGCGCAAGAGCTCGCTCGGGCCACCGAGGAGCTGAAGGCTATCCGGGAAAAGCCGGCCGACAAGCCGGACGGTACCGAGGCACGGCTCGAGCTACTGCAGGCCCTGAGCGACCACCCACCCGCCTATCGCTCCCGCTGGGATCTGGCAAGCGATCCGAAGTTCGCGGAGGGGGTCATCTACATGGCCTCGCTCAACCGCGAGGAGCCGGCGTGCTGGGTGATGCTGGGCATCGCCAGCGTGGATCATTCGGACCTCAACCTGGCGGCGGCCGCCTTCCGTCGCGCCATCGACCTGGGAAGCCCGCAGGCGCCGCTTCTGGAGGGCCATCTCACCCAGATCCGACAGCACCAACGGGAATCGGGGCCATCCAAGTCGAGCCTGATCGGGCTCGGACTCACGGTATTGGCTCTTCCGCTGTTGTTGGGCGGCGGCATCGTGTTCTGGGTTCGCCGCAGGATACGACGTCGGAAAGCGGCTCAGCCCACCCGCCCGACCGTGACCGGACCGGGCCACTCGAACGAAGGCCCGTAATGGGGAGACGGGTGGGTCAGGGCAGTCGTCCCCGCCTCTGCTGGCCAGGCGTCCAGGTGCCGTTTGCCAGCTGCCCCACCCGCGCCGTGATCGTCTCGAGCGACTCGTGGGTGACCAGCCCCGGCTCCGGCGGGCTGTGATACTCCGTGTCGTTCCAGGAGCCGTCCTCCAGCGCATGCAGCTCGATCGGCTCAGCTCCCGCCCGAGCGCGAACGGGGCGGTTTCCGCAAGGATGCCGCCGCAGTGCTGGGTGCCGCCACAGCCCTCGTAGTAGGCAAAGCCCACGAGATCGTGCTCGTGAGCTTCATACTTCCACTCGTGGAAGTGCTCTCGGAGACGGCGTAACACGTCGGAGATGTGCGCCGTCTCCTTCTCGGTCAATTCACGGGTCGAGCGTTGTGCCATCCGGACACCCCACTTCCTGAAGCCGAGCCCAGGGTCGCAGGATGAGACCCTGCTAGATCTGCATGATCACCGGCACCACCATGACGCGGCGCCCGGTCTTCTGCTGGAAGAGCTTGCTAACGGTGCGCCGGATGTCCTGCCGGATGGCCAACCAGTCTCGCCCGCTCCGGGAGGCCTTCCAGGAACCGCATGACCCGCTCTTTCGCCTCGTCGTACCCGTGCTCCGGGTGCCCCACGGGCGGATGGCTCGTTCGATTACGGCCACCCGCATCCGACAGCACGGGCTCGCCGCTCCAGGGCTGGCCGCCGTCATCGAACGCCGCACGAGACGGCTGCCTACGACTTGCCAACCTGGAAGGCCACCCGGCCTCCTGGCTCAGTCCTGATCCTCGAAGAACGAGGAGACGTCGTCGCGGTTGGCGGTGCGCACCGGGAGGAAGAGGGTGCCCTTCTTCGGCTCGTAGTGCTTCTCGGAGGTGAACGGGGGCAGGAAGAGCTCTTCGGTCACCAGGTCTTCCCGCACGAAGAACGCGTTGGTGCCGCCGAAGTTGCAGCCCACCAGCAGGTAGCCCTTTTCCCTGCCCAGCCGCTCGAACGCCTTCAGGGTGGCGCCGAAATTCCGGTTCTTGTGCTCGTGCGTCCAGACGTGCTGCGGGTTGTAGCGCATCACGGCATCCACCACCGGGCCGAGCTGGGAGCGGTACTCGATCACTACCACGCGCGGAGAGTACCGCTCGATCGCCTTCCAGACCCAGAAGTCGTTGCCGTCGATGTCGATGCTGATCAGGTCGAACTCCGCCGGCACCTCGCCCTGCGCGAACAGGTCCTGGATCGACTCGGCGGTGATAAACGCGTCCAGCACCACCAACTGCTTCCGCTTGAGCGGGATGGCGAGGCGCTGGCGGATCCGCTCCAGCGAGCGCTCGTTCTTCTCGATCCAGACGCCCTTCCAGCCCTCGAGCAGCAGTGCCATGGTGTTGTTGCCGCTGGCCGGCCCGACCCCGAACTCCACGAACGTGTGGTTCGTGGTGCCAATGCGGCGGAAGATCTCCGTGATGATCCCGTCCTCGTCCCCGTGGGAGAACGTCTTACCCCCGTAGCGAGCCAGATGGCGAGGATCCGCATAGCGGGAGTGGGTCTCGAGCGCCTGCTGGTGGTGCGCGTGGGAGATGAGGCCCTGGATGCCTTCGAGACGGTCGTCGATCCGCGCCAGGGCGCGGCAGGCTTTCTGGAGGTCGCCTAGGAAGGAGAATGGTGATCGCATGGTGTCTCGTGGTAGGCCAGGATCTCGTGGACGTTCTGACGGATGCGCTCGGCGAGGCCGTCCGTGGGGAGGTCGTTGCTTTCGGTCCCGAACGGATCTTCGATCTCTTCGGCCAGGATCTCCAGGCTAACGAGGACATAGAAGACCGCGACCGCAATCGGGATGGCGACGTAACCGAACTCCGGGACAAACCCGATCGGCAGCGTGATGGTGTAGAAGAAGATGAACTTCTTGATGAACAGGCTATACGAATAGGGGATCGGCGTGTTCCGGATCCGCTCACAGGCGCCCAGGTGGTCCGTAAACGCCTTCAGCTCCTTGTCCAGAACATAGAGCAGCTCCCCCCGCAGCGCGCCGGAACGGTGAAGGCGCGCGATCCGCTCGTAGAGCAGCGCCGCAATGCGGTTCGGCACGTGGACGGCGCCGCG
>JAJFMS010000145.1 GCA_020696885.1 Armatimonadota bacterium
GGGGCATCCGCCGTGGTTGCCCGGCAAACGAAGACGGTGCGGGCGCGCGCAAAGCCGTACCGCCCCGAGCGGTGGGTACTGCTCTGCCAACGCCGGGAGGTCGGCCTGGCGAGGACAACCACGGCGAGTGCCCCTACGCAGCATCGTGCGTTTGGCCTGCACGTTCCGTCCCGCCCACCGCTACCTACAGTCCCCGGTCGTAGGGAATTAGCAGAACCGGTTTACCAGGCGCGCAGCGCCCAGGCCGTGCCAACACCGGGGCGCGGCTTGGCGGGACGGTCCACGAATGCCGAGGACACCGGCGGTCCGGCGACACGCCGGCTACAGGGGGCGGCAGCTTCGCGCTGCTCGGGGCGCTCACCCCGAGTGACGTCGCGCCTGAACACCCCCGCTCCCCCCCAGCAGCGGCTGCCGCCTCCCCCCAACACCGAACACCCAACACCTCCGTGCGGGCCCACCTTTACGGGTCATCCGTTCCGTGGTAAACTTTCGCGGCTGCGGGTGGACGGGGTCCCTCGCGCCGTTTGGAACAAAACCACACCTTTCCGGACGGGTGCGCCGGTGTCGGCTGGTAACTGCCAGCGGTGGCGCGCACGGTGGATGGAAGGGGAGGGTATCTCCGGCCCGGCTCGGGCGGAGATCGATCAACCAGAAGAGGAAACGATCTTGGCATCCGTTAGTATGAGGGAGCTCCTGGAGGCTGGCGTCCATTTCGGCCACCAGACCCGCCGCTGGAACCCGAAGATGAAGCGCTACATCTTCGGCGCGCGCAACGGCATCTATATCCTGGACCTGCACCAGACCCTGGACCTGTTCGACCAGGCGTCCAACTTCCTGAAGGACATCGTGGCGAACCGCGGCACCGTACTCTTCGTGGGTACGAAGCGCCAGGCGCAGGACCCGATCCGGATCGCCGCGAAGCGGACCGGCCAGTTCTTCATCAACGAGCGCTGGCTGGGGGGTATGCTCACCAACTTCCCCACCATCCAGGGCCGCATCCAGCGCCTCAAGGAGCTGGAGCGCTGGGAAGCGGACGGGACGATGGAGCGCTTCCCCAAGAAGGAGCAGCTCGTCCTCCGCGAACAGAAGGACAAGCTGGAGCGGTTCCTGGGCGGCATCAAGGATATGCATCGCATTCCGGACGCGCTGTTCATCGTGGACCTGAAGAAGGAGCGCATCGCGGTTAACGAAGCGCGCCGGCTGGGCATTCCGATCGTGGCGGTGGTGGATACCAACGTGGATCCGGATGACGCGGACTACGTGATCCCGGGCAACGACGACGCGATCCGGGCCATCCAGCTGCTGACCTCGCGCATCGCGGACTCCCTGGCGGAGATCACCGGCGAAGTGTGGTCGCCCGCCGAGGACGTGGTCGACGAGCTGGATCAGGAGACCACCGAGTTCATGGCGATGGCGCCGGACGCCGAAGAGAGCGAACCGAGTTTTGACACGGCCGCGCCGGGCGACGAGTTTGCCGCGGCTGCCGAAGGGCGAGAAGAGGAAGCGTAGGGTTATCATGGCGATTACGGCTCAGGCGGTGGCGGCGCTCCGCGAGAAGACTGGCGCCGGGATGATGGAGTGCAAGAAGGCACTCACCGAGACCGACGGGGACGTGGAAGGGGCGATCAAGCTCCTCCGCGAGCGCGGCAAGGCTTCCATGGAGAAGAAGGCCGGGCGAGCGGCGAACGAAGGAGTCGTGGGCTCCTACGTCCACCTGGGCGGCAAGATCGGTGTGCTCGTGGAGCTCAACTGCGAGACCGACTTCGTGGCTCGCAACGAGGACTTCCAGGCGCTGGCCCGGGAGCTGGCGATGCAGATCGCCTTCTCCAACCCCAGCTACCTGCGACCGGAAGACATTCCGGAAGACGTTCTGGCCCGGGAGCGGGACATCGCGGCGAACCTGGCGCGCAACGAGGGTCGACCGGAAGCGGCGCTTCCGAAGATCGTCGAGGGCCGCGTGAAGAAGTTCGCGGACGAGAGCTCCCTGCTCACCCAGACGTACATGCGGGACAACAAGCGCAAGGTCGGCGACCTCGTCGAAGACGTGCGCGCGAAGATCCGCGAGAACATCGGCGTGCGGCGGTTCGTCCGCTTCCAGGTAGGCGAAGAGATCTAACGCCTTGAGCGAGGCTATCGACCACCCGGCGGCGGGCTCCGCGCCCGCGCCGAAACTGAAGTGGACCCGAGCGCTGCTGAAGCTCAGCGGCGAGGCCTTTGCGGGCGGTCAGGGGAGCGGTATCGATCCCCCGACCGTCCGCCGCATCGCTGAGGAGATTGCCACCGTGGTCCACATGGGCTGCGAGCTGTCGATCGTCGTCGGCGGGGGCAACATCATCCGGGGCGGTCTGGCAAGCCAGGCGGGCATCGACCGGACCACTGCGGACCACATGGGCATGCTCGCCACGGTGATCAACGCCCTGGCGCTGCAGGATGCGCTGGAGAAGTTCGACGTCCCGGTGCGCACCCAGACCGGCCTCAGCATGACGTCGATCGCGGAGCCGTTCATCCGGCGCCGCGCGATGCGGCACCTGGAGAAGGCCCGGGTGGTGATCTTCGGCGCCGGCACCGGTAACCCGTACTTCACCACGGATACCGCCGCCGCGCTGCGCGCGCTCGAAGTCCGCGCGCAGGTCCTGTTGAAGGCCACCAACATCGACGGGATCTACGACTGCGACCCGCGCAAGAACCCGGACGCGAAGCGCTTCTCCACCATCAGCCACGAGGATGCGTTCCGGATGAAGCTCCAGGTCATGGACCTCACGGCGTTCTCGCTCAGCATGGAGCACGGGCTGCCGATCGTGGTCTTCGACCTGAACGAAGCCGGCAACATCCGCCGCGTGCTCATGGGCGACGAAGTCGGCACCCTCGTCGGACGGTAGGCGTCGACCGCAATACCCTCTTTGTAGCTGCGCGGGGGCGAACGGCCTCTGCGGGGTAATGGAGTGTGGGAGTAACGGAGTAATGGAAATCGCCCGTACGGGCACCAGCACTCTCTACTCCCACACTCCATTACTCTAGATACTCCAGATCCCCCAGGAGAACCCTCATCATGGCAGACGGCGAAGGTCTCAAAAAGCTGCTCAAAGACAGCGAGAGCCGGATGCAGAAGAGCATCGAGGCCACCCGGCATGACCTGCAGTCGATCCGCACCGGCCGCGCCAACCCGTCGCTGTTGGAGCGCGTCGAGGTCGACTATTACGGCAGCAAGATGCCGCTCCCGCAGGTGGCTACCGTCACCGCTCCCGAGGCGCGGATGCTGATCATCTCCCCCTGGGACAAGGGCGCCCTACCCGCCATCGAGCGCGCCATCATGAAATCGGGCCTCGGCCTGAACCCCAGCAGCGACGGCACCATCGTGCGCCTCCTCATCCCGCAGCTCACGGAGGAGACCCGCAAGGGGCTGATCCGCCAGGTCCACAAGCGGATCGAAGAGGGCAAGGTGGCCGCCCGCAACATTCGCCGCGACGCCATCGAAGATCTGCGCACGCTCAAGAAGAACGGCGACATCGGCGAGGACGACGAAAAGCGCACCGAGGGCGATGTCCAGAAGCTGACGGACAAGTACGTCCATGAGCTGGACGTCATGCAGAAGCACAAAGAAGAAGAGCTTCTAGAGGTGTAGCGGCTCTTGAAGGATGAAGGCGGAAGGATGAAGGCGGAGTCCGGGCTCCTTTCATCCTTCATCCTTCCGCCTTCATCCTTTGAAAAAGATCCCGGTTCGAGATGAAGTATCTGGGGCTATAATGAACCCGGCTCTCACTTTGCGACACAAAGGGGTCGTGAAGGCAGGAGGCGGCCGGGAGAGGGAGCCGGGTCCGCCCGTCCGGGAAGGCAGCACCAGCCGCCCCCGGCAGCCGGGTGCTTTCGGAGCAGCAGGATGCAATTTGACGGCCTGGACCAGTCGCGGATCCCGCGGCACATCGCGATCATCATGGACGGCAACGGGCGCTGGGCCCGGCGGCGCGGGTATCCGCGGGTGGAAGGCCATCGCCGCGGGGAGCGCATCGTCAAGCAGATCGTGGAGGCGTGTGGGCAGTTGGGAGTGGAGCACCTGACGCTCTACACCTTCAGCGCGGAGAACTGGCGCCGTTCCGCCGAGGAGGTCTCGGCGCTCATGGGGCTGATCGAGATCGTCGCGCGCAAGGAGATCCTGGAGCTCCATCGCAAGGGCGTGCGCGTCAACGTACTGGGCCGCCTGGACGAGCTGCCGCAGTCCTTGCAAGACGAGCTCTACCGCGACATGGCGCTGACCCGGGACAACCCCGGGATGACCGTGAACCTGGCCATCAACTACGGCGGCCGCGCGGAGATCGTGGACGCCGCCCGCCGACTGGCGGAGCGCGTGGAGATGGGCCTGCTGCGCCCCTCCGAGATCACCGAAGAAGCCCTGGCGCGCGAGCTTTACGCCCCGAACCTGCCGGACCCGGACCTGATGATCCGCACCGGCGGCGACATGCGGCTCAGCAACTTCCTCCTCTGGCAGGCCGCCTACAGCGAGATCTGGGTCACCCCCACCCTCTGGCCGGACTTTGGTCCTGCCGACCTCCACGAAGCGATCCGGGAGTACCAGAGCCGCGAGCGCCGCTTCGGCGGCGTCTTGGAGCCCGTTCCGGCCTAACGGCCTCGGAAGGATGAAGGCCGGCGAGGACCTTCATCCTTGCTGCTCGCCCTACTGCTCCACAAACAGCGCCGCGTTTACGCGGGACAGCGGCTGGTTGACCGCGGCGGAGGGAGTCACGACGCCGGTCTTCTTGTTGACGGTGAAGGTGCGGATCATGCCGGAGCCCTGGTGCATCGTGGCGAGGAAGCGGGCCTTACTGTCCACGGCGCCCACGCGAACGTCTGCATCGACCGAACTCTGTGCGCCGCCGAGTTTTTGCAGTCTGCCGCTGCTGGAGCCCTTCAACGCCTGAATACCGTTGACGCCGTTGTGATCCGTGAGCGCGAAGAACAGGCTCTTCGCAGTGGGCAGCACGCCAGAGCAGACCGGGTCAATATCCGTGGCGAAGGGAGAGCCGGAAACAGGCGTGAGCCCCGCCGTCTTCGGATTGATCTTGAACACGAAGATCTGGGGGTTATCACAATCACCGGCGTACAGGTACTTCCCTTTCGGGTCGACGTTCACGTTGTAGACGAAGCTGTCTCCCGGAACGGTCGGCGGGTTAGGGGCTGGCGTCAGCGCACCGTCGGCCGCCACCTTGTACGAGGTGATCGTTCTGGCATTCTCGTTGGCGACGAAAACCATATCCTTCACGGCGGTGATGCCATCCGGCCCGTCCGGCGTGGCCGTGGGCGGTTGGGGAAGCGCCTGGAGGGTACGGTTCGCCAGAACCTTGAGGCCCATCACCTGATCGTTGTCGTAGGAGGTGCAGTAGACGTAGGTGTTCCGCCCCTTTTCGACCACCGCCAGCCCATCCAGCTTCGAGCCAAAAAAGGGCGACCCGGCCGCGAGGACCGGGGCCCCGCTGGAGAAATCGGTGACGGAAACGCCTGCGCCGCCGGTGGTGAAGAGCAGCTTGCGGGAGGCGGAGTAGCCGAGCGTCTGGCAGTACCCGCCGCAGTTGCCCGACGTGTTGTTGGTGCTGAGCGGCGAGCCGGCCAGCGCGGTAAGGCTCCCATTTGCCCCTACGGAGTAGGTGTGGAGGAGGTTGGGGTTGGTGCTGTCATGCACCGCCAGGTAGAGCCGCTTTGCCGCAGCCTGCGCCACCGGCGCCTGGGCGATGCCCATCGCCCAGCCTCCCGCCAGTACTCCCGCCAGAACCCGTCGCATGCTCATAGCCTTTCTAGAACCGTTACTCCTTACTAAACTATTGGCCGCCGTATCGGTTTACAAGAGTCGGGCTCACCTCGCGCTTCGAACGGCTCGATAACGGCAAGCTGACGGCCCCTCAGGCGCCCGAATATGTTAAGGATGAGAGGTTCCCTCCTCATCCTTCATCCTTCCGCGTTCATCGTTCATCTTTTTCCATGACTCGCATCGCACTCCTCGGCTCCACCGGCTCCATCGGCACGCAAACGCTTGACGTGGTGGACTGGTTTCCCGATCGTCTGCAGGTGGTGGCCCTCACGGCCCGGACCGATGCGGACGCGCTCCGCGCCCAGGTGGAGAAGTACCAGCCGAAGATCGCCGCCCTCTCCGAGCCTCCCGCCGGTACGGTGCTGGAAACGGCAGTCGGGCCGATCCGCACCGGCGCCGACGCATTGATCGAAGCTGCCACCCTGCCGGAAGCGGACCTGGTGATCGTCTCCGTGGTCGGTACCGCCGGGCTGGCGCCCGCCCTGGCCGCCCTGGAAGCGGGAAAGAACGTGGCGCTCGCCACCAAAGAGGCGCTGGTGGTGGGCGGTCACCTGATGACCGCCGCGGCGAAGAAGTCCGGCGCCACCATCCTGCCGATCGACAGCGAGCACTCCGCCATCTGGCAGTGCCTGCGCGGTAACCGCGCGGAGGAGGTGGAGCGCCTGGTGCTCACCGCTTCCGGTGGGCCGTTCGTCGACGCCTCCCGGGAGGTGATGCAGCAGGCCACCGTCCAGAACGCCCTGAACCACCCCACCTGGAACATGGGCGGGAAGATCACCATCGACTCCGCTACCCTGATGAACAAGGGGCTGGAAGTGATCGAAGCGAAGTGGCTGTTCGGCATCCCCGCCTCCCGCATCGACGTGGTGGTCCACCGCCAGAGCATCATCCACTCGCTGGTCTACTTCCGGGACAGCTCCGTGATGGCACAGATGGGCATCCCGGACATGCGGCTGCCGATCCAGTATTCCCTCTTCTACCCGGAGCGGCTCCCCAACCGACTGGAGCGGCTGGACCTGGTGAAGTGCCGGAACCTGACCTTCGAGGCGCCGGACCTGGACCGCTTCCCGGCCCTGGGCCTGGCGTTCGAGGCCGCGGAAGTGGCCGGATCGCTGCCCTGCGTGCTCAGCGCCGCCAACGAAGCCGCCGTCGACCTGTTCTTGCAGGGCCATATCCCGTTCCCGGCGATTGCCGAGCGGGTAGAACGCGCCATGAGAGCGCACGAGGTGGCGCCGGAGCCCGGCCTGGAAGAACTGCTGCAGATCGACGCGTGGGCGCGGGAGCAGGTGCTGAAGGGGTAGGGGGCGCTGCGCGCGGTGTTGGGTGTTCGGTGTTGGGTGTTTGGAGCGGCGGCAAGCGGCCGAATGGCGGCGATGGTTCAGGTGTTCAGCGATCATGGGCCGATGGCCCACCCCAGGTGATGAAAATGTACGAACCGTAGCATAGCGCCTCGTGCGCGTGGAGAGTTCGACGCCGCTCGGAGTGAGCGCTCAGCACGGGTATTTTCACAGCAAGAAGACGGCCGTCCGCGATAGCAGTCATCCCGAGCCGGTTCCCGTTACGAAGAGGCGTGTCCCCTGCGAGGGATCTCCCAAGCGGGCTCGGAACGCCTCTCCGGCAGA
>JAJFMS010001169.1 GCA_020696885.1 Armatimonadota bacterium
GGGGACAGCGCCGCGGCGCGCGAGTGGCGGTGCTCGCGCAGCTCCGTCAGCGGCCGTTCCAGCAGCAGCGCGCCGGAGTCCAGGTCCTTCACCACCATCCGGCTGTGATCGCTGCCCAGAAGTCGCCGGCCGCCACGGCTAAGCTGGAAGTCGAGGAAGGTGAAGGGCGGGGTAGCGAAGTGCCGCGTGCGGGCCTGGGTCGCCGGCTCCACGCAGGCGACAAGTCCGTCCGCCCGCACGTAGATCCGGTCGCCGTCGGGCGCGAACCGGACCTGCCACAGGTCGAAGGTCTTCAGCGGCACCGTGTCGCGGACCGCACCGCTCCGCGGGTCGATCCGCACCAGCTCACAGGTGGGCGTGGGGGTGGAGTCCAGGGGCCGTCCCACTGCAATCAGATCCCGAGCCGGCGAGTAGTCGATGGAAAGGAAGCCGGTGTGGACCCGTGAGACCTGGGTCATCAGCGTGGGATGCCAGCCAGCGGTATCCGGGTCCGGCGCCTGGAACACCCAGCCCTCGCGGAACTTCGCGCGGAACCGGGCCTGGAGGTCGTTCTCCGCCGCCGCCTCGTCCGGGAACGCTTTATGCGTCGTCCGCGGCTTCCCGGCGCCGGAGCCCGACACCGCATGCACGGTGTCGCCCTCGCGCCAGGCCTCCCAGAACCGGTCCCCACCTACCTCCGCCAGTTTCATGCGCTCCTCCACCCCTACGCCCGTGAGCCCAGACACCAGAGCGTGGAGTCCGTGCGCAGGTAAAGCCGGCCGCCGCAGAGGGCGGGAGACGCAGTGATCCGCTCTTCCAGCTCGTTGGTCGCCAGCACGCGGAACCGGGGGCCGGCTTCCACCACGAACGTCTGGCCGCGGTTGTTGCTCAGGTAGATCCGCCCATCGGCCGCAGCGGGGGAGGCGTTGCAGTCGCCCAGCCCCAACCGCTCGCGATACAGCTCTTTGCCGCTCGTCGCCTCGTAGCAAACGAGGACCCCATTGTCGAGCAGCGCGTAGAGGTGGTCGCGGTAGTAGAGGAGTGACGACTCCTGCGGTCCCGGTGTCTCCGAGACCCATACCGGCTCCGGCGCCTCGCCCTTGCCGCGAAGCCGGAGCGCGTGGATCGGGCTCTTGCGCCAGATCTGGGTGTAGACGATCCCGCCGGCGTGGACCGGGCTCACGATGATCTCGCCGTTGAACGGTCCTTCCCCGGCCCCATACACCCAGAGCTGCCGGTGACTGGCGGCGTCGAAGGCGGTGAGCCGGTTCTTGCCGGGGACCAGCAGATCGGTCTGCCCGTGGTGCGGTACCACCAGCGGCGTGGAGTGCGAGGTGCCGATCGGGCGCTCGGCCTTCCAGGCGATCTTACCGGTGTTACGGTCCAGGCCGAGCAGGTAGCACGGTCCCGCGTGGTGGTCCCAGGGGAAGAGCAGGCAGTCCGGAAGCACCACCGGGCTGACGCCCCAGCCCCAGGAGGTCTTCGGATCCCCGAGCTCCGGCACGAGGCGGCTTACCCATTGCAGCTTGCCGTCGTGGGTGTAGCGCGCCACCTCCGCGTTGGCGAACGAGACATAAAGCGCGTCCGAGGTCACCGTGGGGGTATTCGCGGCCAGGTTCGACTTCTCATGCACATGCTGGTCGAAGCCGAACACGAAGTCGTGCCGCCACCTTTCCCGGCCGGTGACGCGATCGAAGCAGAGCGTCAGGAGGGACTTCCGCCCGTCCGCCTCTGTCTGGGTGGTCACGAACACCCGGTCCCGGTACACCACCGGCGAGCTGGTGCCCCACCCCGGCAGCTTCGCGGACCAGGCCACGTGCTCCGTGCGACTCCACTGCACCGGCGGGTTCTGCCCATCCGCGATGCCGGAGCCGTTGGGACCGCGCCACTGGGACCAGTCCGCGCGAGCCGGGGCGGAGCGGGCCTCGCCGGCCAGGGCCGCCGCCAGCGGCGCCGCCAGGAGCGTCCGGCGCGAGAGTCGAGTGGTAGACATGGGCTCGTAATTCGTAATGCGTAAGGGCTCGATCCCCTTACGCATTACGAATTACGGATTACGCGATCCGTCCCCTTCACGGCTTCGCGCGCTCGTACTGCACCGGCCACGCTACGTTCTGCCCGAGCGCGGTGGCCGCGTGGAGTGGCCAGTACGGATCGCGAAGCAGCTCCCGCGCCAGGGTCCGCCTGGTGTGCCGAGGTGATCATCCCCACGGCGCCGGTGAGGATCCCCGCGTCCTGCCGGATCCGAGCCGCGAACGGCGTCTGGTAGCCGGGACCCACCGGAATCGACCGTGCGTTGTTCACCAGGGCGCCCGAAGAGCAGTCGATCAGGTCCACACCCAGCTCCCGAGCCTGGTGCGCCAGCTCGACGGACTGTTCCAGGTCCCAACCGCCCTCCGCCCAGTCCGTCACGGAGATCCGCAGGAACAGCGGCAGCCGCTCCGGCCACTCGCTGCGGACCGCCCGGATCACTTCCCGCACGATCCGCGTGCGGTTCTCGAACGAGCCGCCGTAGCGATCCTGCCGCTGGTTGCTGAGCGGGGAGAGGAACTCGTGGAGCAGGTAGCCGTGCGCGGCGTGGATCTCCACCAGTTCGAAGCCCGCATCCAGGCTCCGGCGCGCGGCGGTGGCAAACGCTTGCGTCAACTCCGCGATGCCCGCTTCGGAGAGCGGCTCCGGCATCGGATACGCCTCTGTGAAAGGGATCGGGCTGGGCGCGACCACGGTCCAGCCGCCCTCGCTCTCCGGCACGGCGCCGCGGCCCTCCCAGGGGCGCCGGGTGCTGGCCTTCCGCCCTGCGTGCGCCAGCTGGATCCCTGCCACCGCGCCATGCTCCCGGATAAACCGCGCCGAAGGCGCCAGCGCGGCGCCCTGCTCATCCGACCAGATGCCGAGGTCCTGCGGGCTGATGCGTCCCTCGGGGGTTACGGAAGCCGCCTCGGTGATCACGGCCCCGGCGCCACCGACCGCGCGGCTGCCCAGGTGGACGAGATGCCAGTCCGTCGCGAGACCGTCCACGCACGAGTACTGGCACATCGGCGAAACGGCGATGCGGTTGCGGAACCGGGCGTCGCGGATCTGAAGGGGGTCGAACAGGTGCATGAATCGGAAACTCCTCGCACCCCCGGCTGCGGCCGCTCGCAGCATCGAGCCGGCCCGGGGACAGCGTTATCCTATGCCGGAGGAGGCGGGAATGTCGGTGTTCAGGTGTTCAGGTGTTCAGGTGTTCAGGTGTTC
>JAJFMS010000146.1 GCA_020696885.1 Armatimonadota bacterium
CTGGATCCGAGGATCCAACGGACCGGCCTGCGGCTCCTCGCGGATCCGATCGGGAACTGGCTGGCCATGTATTCCACGGGGCAGGGCACGCGCCGGAGCCTGATGTACACCACCGTGCCCGCCGCGAACATCGCCAACGGCGCGGCCTGGAGCCCTGAGGGACTGCTGGCCACCTCCGCCTCGTTGACTTCCGTCAATGACCCGACGGTGTTCTCCACGCCCCAGGTGGCACGCGTAGCCGCCGTAGCGGGGGATGCCGGGCAGCCTGCCTACATCACGGCGGAATACGGGGTGCTCCCCGCCATGGCGTGGGCCGGCTATACCGGCAGTAACCCGCGGTTGGGGCGCTCGGACATCTACATCTCGCGCTACCGGATGGCGGCGCTCACCGCCGCCAGTGTGAAGGGGACCGCCAGCCAGCAGGCGCGCGCGCAGGACTATGCCCAGGTGAGCTTCCCGCGCACCGAAGGCGACATCCTGAAGGGCGATCCTAGCCGGACCACCTTCCTGGCCGGCGGGGTGGACTTCCTGATCCCGCGTGGGAGCCAGACGATCGTGCCGTCCGTCGGCCCGGGTCCGATCCAGCTCTACCTGGCGCGACCGGACCTGGCGTCCGGCAGTCCTGGAAGCCTTACGACGCCCCGACCGCTCATCGGCGTAAACCAGTCCGCCATCGGGGAGACCCCGCAGGGTGAGCTGGTGTTCACGCTGGCGCCGGGCCTGGTGCCCGCCGGAAACGCCACGCTTGCTAACGTCCGCATCATGGTGGACCGCAGCGCCGGCAGCTTCCGCCTCAGCATGGACTCCCGGCGCTTGGCGAACCTGCTGAATCCCACGCCGGCGATGACGGCCGCCACGCCGGATCCGGTGCTGACGGCGGACTACACGGCCGCAACGATGCGTGTGAGCCGTGGAGACGTCTCCTCCAGCGATCCGGTGATCGTGCCGGTGCTCTCCACGCCCGGACAGATCGTCTACGATGCCAGCTGGTATCTGCAGCAGATGGATCCCGGCAAGTGGAACGCCGGACTTCCGGTGCGTGGACAGGCCGATCGGATCTGGGTGCTCTGGCGTCGCACGGCCGGCACCGTCGCCGGCGGGCCTACCTCGTTCTACAAGGTGCTCCGCCCGGGAATCCGGGTCCGCGCCGGGCAGATCACCAACATCACCACGCTGTCGGTGAACGGAAGCACTACCGGGATCCAGGAAGTGAATCCCACCAACGGCACCGTGTTCTTCCCGCTCGACTGGGAAGGGCAGCGGGTCACCGTAACGTATGTCAACGCCGGCGGCGTGGCCGGCAGCGAGCAGCACGTGGTGTCCTGGCAGGACGAGACCGGCGAGCGACCCGTACCGATGGAGAACTCCGTGAGTGAAGGGACGCTGGACGCGTTCGTCTCGTATGAGGACGCAGGGATGACGGTACCCGGCAGCGGCAGCTCGGTGTCCACCCGCAAGATGGAGCGGATCTGGCTGTTCTGGTCCAGCACGCGCAACTCCGGCGGCGACATCTACTACGCCAGCCTGGCGCCGCGCATCGGTGCCGACGTCAACGTCCAGGGGTCGATCTACTACTCGGCAAGCAGCCCGATCTCCCCGGCCGCGCTGTCCCGCGTATCGCCTACCTCCGCCCGCACACTGCTCCAGCAGTTCGCGGTCTACGAACGGCAGCATCCGCCCGTAAAACCGTGGCTCGCCCGCCGCGGTCCATACGTGCCCACCCGCGCCACCGCCCTTCGCCCGGCCGGAAGGTAAGCGGCCGGCAAACGGTGAAACCAACTCGGGTATCGGACGGCGCCTGCAAGCAGGCGCCGTCCACCCCCGGGGTATCCGGCGAGAGGTCCGTGGAACCAAACGGACTTCTCGCACTGTATTCCGCTGTGAAGATCCCACTGCACAGGCAGGAAACGACCCGTTACTAATTGAACTTTCATTGACACGATGGTGCACGTTTGCTACGATGGCCGCGGCTGAACGGGCGGTTTTCCCCCCTCGAACCGCGTTATCCGAGCCACCTCCCAACGCTCACCACCTCGTGTCCCCTCGCTCTGAGGGTAGCTGTTTCCACGGAACCGACTGGGTGAGAAGATGCCCCTAAAAAAAGCTGGCGGCCCCGTAGTAGGCCTCGACATCGGCACGTCGTTCATCAAGGCCTGCGAGATCGATTGCAAAGGCGGCCGTGCCTCCCTCCGCGGGATCGCCTTATTGCCGACGCCGGCGGAAGCGGTCACCAATAACGAGATCACGAACCCCGTGGCTCTCGGGAAGGCCATCAAACAAACGCTCGCCCAGGCTGGAATCAAAGCCCGCAAGGTTGTGACGTCGGTGGCCGGTCAATCCTCGCTCGTGGTCCGCATCATCGAAGTGCCGAAGATGACGCGTGCCGAGCTCCAGGAGACCATGAAGTGGGAGATCGAGCGGCACGTGCCGTTCGCCGCCGAGCAGGTAGTCATGGACTACCAACCGCTGGTCGCTCCGGAAGACGTGCCCGAAGGTCAGAACATGGAAGTGTTGCTGGCCGTGGCCCAGGAAGCGCTGGTGACCCGCCACGTCGAAGCGGTGCAGGCTGCCGGTCTTAGCCCGCTCGCCATCGATATCGAGCCGCTGGCCAGCTCCCGCTCGCTGCTGGACCTCGCTAACGGCACGGGGCCTACCGGCACCGTCGCCATCATCGATCTCGGCGCCAGCAGCACGGATGTCTCGATTTACAAGGAGGGGCGGATCGTCTTCACCCGCTCCATCCAGCTCGCAGGCAACACGCTCACCAAGGCGATCAGCGACGTACTCGGTCAGCCGCTCGCCGAGGCAGAGCGCCTGAAGAAGGAGAAGGCCGGTATCGCGGAGCAGCCCCAGGCGGGGAACAACGCGGACCTGCTGGGCGGACCGGGACCGCTGGACTTCGGCATGGCCGAGCCGGATCCGCTCGGCGCCATGCTCGGCGGCTCCTTCGGAATGGGCGGCGCCGCTCCGGGAGCCTCCACGGCTACGGACACCCAGGCCGAGCCCGCGATCGATATTGCCGGGGGAGGGTTCTCCCCGGATCTGTTCACCACGCCCGGCGAAGGCACGGCGGACCCGGCACCCGCATCCGGGTTTGCTCCCGCTCCGTTCGATCTAACGTCCGGGAGCGGTCCCGCGCCGGAGGTTTCCCCGTTCGGCGCCCCGCCGGCCCTGGGCGGCCCGGTGCCGATGGGCAACCCGTTCGATCCGGATGCCGGCGCTCCGGTGATTCCCGCGCCGGCGCCAGCGCCGGCTGCGAATCCGTTCGACGGCGGCGGGCTGTTCGGCTCGACCCCGGGAGCGGACCCCTTCGCGACCGCGGGGGTGGACTACGGTGGCTTCGGCGCCCCGACGGCTCCGACAGCGGGTGAACCAGCCAGCCTGATGCCGGCGATGTCCGAAGAAGACTACGTCCGCACCCAGATCGGCGACGCCATCATGCCGATCCTCCACGAACTCGTGACGGAATTGCGCCGATCTCTCGATTTTTATCGGAACCGCGCGAACGGCTTAGGCGCCCAACATGTAGTGGTGTGCGGCGGAACGGCCAAACTGCCCGGCCTGGTCGACTTCCTCTCGTCGAACCTCGAAGTGCCGGTCCAGGTGGGAAACCCGCTGAACCACCTCACCGCGGGTCCGAAGTCCGACCCTGGCTACCTCCAGAACTACGGCCCGTTCTTCTCGGTCGCCGTAGGCCTCGCGATGCGCGAGCTCATGTTCGATCCGCCCGCCGCCAAGGCCCCGAAAGCGCCCAAGGCTGCGAAAGCTCCCAAGCCGCCCAAGGCCCCCAAGGCGCCGAAGGCCAAAAAGTGAGATCCCGATGATCAAGATCAACCTACTACCGCCCCACATCCATCAGCGCAAGCAGGTCAAGATCGCGGTGGGAATCGTGGTCGTGATGCTCATCGGCGAGATCGCCGGTGTGCTGGCCTACCGCGAAGGGCCCCGGAAGTTCTTCGAAGACCAGACCAAGCTGGACGGCGAGCGCAAGGCCGCACTGCAACTGGTGCAGAACGTCGGCAGCGAGGCGGGGACAGTCCTCGGCGGCGAGCAGGCTCTCGGTCCGAAGTACAACTTCATCACCGGGATGCTGGACTACAACAAGATGTATCCGGACCTGTACGCCCGCACCGCCGGCTACACGTACGCGGATGCGACGTTCCTCAACCTGGAAGCCTCGGCCAACCAGCTCAAGTTCGACGCCTACATCTCCGATCCGGCGGACGTGGCCCGGCTGATGGTGGGGCTCAGCAACAGCCCGGATTTTGCCAGCCTCCCCCAGATCAGCGGCGTGCCGGACTTCAACTCCGCCGAGCGGAAGGCGCGTGAGGAAACGCTGAGTGCGTCCAACATCTCCGATAGCCTGATCATCGGCGGTGTCATGCCCGGCGCAGACGGCGCCGGTGGCGCGGGCGGCTACCCCGGTATGGGCGCTCCCGGTGGTTACCCCGGTGGTGCAGGCGGCTATCCCGGCGGCGCGGGCGGAATGGGTGCCGGCGCCTACCCCGGTGGCATGGGTGCTGGCGGCATGGGCGCCGGCGGATACTCCGGCGGCGCCGGTGGTTATCCGGGCGGCGAAGGCGGGATGGGCGGCGGCGGTGGCGGTGGCAGCATCAGCCTGCTGAAGCTCGAGGCCTCCAAGAAGAAGCCCCGCGGCTTTACCGTTACGGTCACCTGCCCCCTCAAGACCCCGATCAGCCGGCCCAACTACGCCGATTCCGAATCGCAGCTTGGCAGCAGTGGCGGCGGCGGCGGCGGGATGATGGGCGGCGGCTACCCGGGAATGGGTGGCATGGGCGGCTACCCGGGTCGCTAAGCTGAGTAGTTTTTTTCCGGAGACCAGTCCGCAATGGGCAGCAACAAGCTTACACATGTCCACGTGTACCTCATCGGTGCCGTGGTAATGGTGATCGTCGGGGTAGCGCTTTTCTTCCTCCTGCTGAAACCGCTCAACGAGCAGAATACGCTGCTGGCTCAGTCTATCGCCACCACCGAAGGCACCTCGGTGGACGTGGACGGCAAGAGCTACAAGTACAACCAGCTTGATGACGCGCAGAAGGCTCTGGCCGAAGCCAAGGCGCGGAAGGCGGGCAAAGAAGCCCAGCTGGCCAGCCTCGAGAAGAAGAAGCAGCTGCCCAGCAACCAGGCGCTTCGCATCGCGGCCACCCAGCCCGAGATCCTCTCGGACACGATGCGCCGCTGGCTCATGCTGCCCGAGCGGGTGGTGAATACGATGGAGAACTGGGCGCAGACCCGGGCGAAGCGATACGGCGTGACGGTGGAAACCACCTTCGCGACTAAAGCCCCCAGCACCGACCCGACGCAGATCCCTACGCAGATCGTAGCGTGGAATCTCGGGACGATGACCGTTACCGGCACCTTCCCGCAGGTGATGGCGTGGGCGAAGGATTGGAACAACGCGCCGCTGCTCGTGGCCGTCAACGACCTGAAGTGCTCCATCGCGGACCGGGGCGGCAAGGTAAAGGCCACCTCGTCGCTGAACGTGTATCTCTTCCCCACGGGGCCGGGAGCAGGCGCTGCAGTGGCGGTGGCGGGACCGGCCGGTGGAGGGATGGCGCCCGGTGGCGGGATGGGCAACATGCCGGGCGGCGGGATGAGCAACATGCCGGGCTCCGCAGGACCTCCGGGCACGAATGGTCCTTAGGCCGGGTGCAGGATTCAGTTAGTTTTGGATAGCAATCAGCTTCGCATCGACGCGGTTAGAGCACACCGGCGATCCGGAGCAAAGTGAGGGATTTGGATATGCAAGCACAGGCGGCCGGTGGAGGGACCAGTCCTCTCCAGAACCCCAAGGTCCAGATCGGTGTGATCGCGGGCGGAGCGATCGCTCTGATCGCCGTGATTGTGATGTTGATCATGAACGGCAACACCGCCGCGCCTGCGCCCACTCCTCAAATGGGAGACGACGCGGGGGTTAGTGCCACCGCAGGCACCCCAGGCGGCCCGACGCCGGGTGGCGTCGCGCCCGCGCTGAATCCTGGCGGCGTCCCCGGTGGAGCGCCTGCGAATATGCCGGGGGGCGCCCCCCCGACCGGCATGGCGATGCCGATGACGGCCAGCCCTGCCCCCGGCGGCGCTCCGGGAGCGGCTGCTGAAGGCGCTGCCCCGAAGAAGGGTCCTGGGGTTCCGGTGCGCAACAACCCGTTCGCCGAGAACAAAGAGCTCAAGGACGTCCTTGACAATATCCCGGCTATCGCGGGACCTCCCGAAGTCACCGCGCAGGAGCACCGGATCTACCAGGACGAGCTCTACAAGCCCAAGCCGCCCGTGCAGGTGGATGACCAGGACGACCGCGAAGGCCCTCCGATTCCCACGATGCGTGTAGCGGGCGTGGTCTACGGCAAGCAGGTCTCCGCCACCCTCCAGATCGGCGAGCAGTACATGCAGGTCACCCCGGGACAGATGATCCCGGCTTCGAACCCGCTCTACCGGGTCGACCGGATCGAGCAGGAGACCGTGCACCTCTCCCGCCGGTGGGAGATGGGCACCCGCAAGGGCGTGCAGCGTATCGAAGTCGGCCTCGCGGCCCGCGCTGCTTCGCCGGGAGCCGGCGGCTATGGTGCCCCGGGCGCCCCGGGGGGTTACCCGGGTGCCGGTTATCCGGGCGCTGGTGCTCCGCTCTTTTAGCTTTCTCCCCGCTCCGTTCCGATACTCAAGGAACAGGCAACATTCCGATCACGGCCGCAGTCTAATCACTGTGTGCTTCGCACCGGTTCCGACATTCGGCGGCCCGCTTCTGCGCTCAACCAGATAAGCAAGCGGAACCCTTCGAACCAGCAACCTGATGAAGGAGATAATCTGATGGGTTTCGCCAAGCGTTGGTCTGTAGGTGCCCTGATCGCCGTGGTCGGCGTCGGCGCCGCGCTCTCCGCTCCGCCTGCGTGGTCGCAGGCTGCGGACGCTGACAAGAAGGTCACCGTCAACCTGAAAGACATCCCGCTTCGCGCCGCCATCGACGCGCTGTTCGCGGGGACCGGTTACCAGTATTCTGTTAACCCGGACGTCATGAACATTCCGGTCAACCTCAACATCCGTGACGTCGGCCTCCAGGCCGCCCTCCGGTTGCTCGTGCGCCAGGCGGCTACGGCCCAGCCCGGCCTCACCTTCAGCAAAGACGGCGATATCTTCGTGGTGAAGATCCGCCGTGAGACGCTCGCTGCTCCCATGGTGGATGAGGCCCCGCCGGAATTCACCGACGAAGGCTCCGAGTTCACCTGGGAGAAGATCCCGGTCCAGTTCAACAATGCGGCGGTCTTCACGCTCGCCTTCGGCGGCACGATGCTCCCCACGGAAGCTGACGTCCTCATGGGCGGTGGCGGTGGCGGTGGTATGGGCGGCGGCATGGGCGGCATGGGCGGCGGCATGATGGGCGGCATGGGCGGCGGC